>CBFGVD010000164.1:0-7246 GCA_965651965.1 uncultured Verrucomicrobiaceae bacterium
ATCTCTCCGAACAACGCGCCTGGCTCTACGATTCCTCCGGGCTGGAGCTCTTCTCCACGCGGATTTCCACCGGCCGGAAGGGCTTCGCGACCCCCACCGGTACCTTCGCGATCACGAACAAATACCGCAACTGGACCTCCACGATCTACGACGCGAGCATGCCCTATTTCCAGCGGCTGAGCTGCGGGGACTTCGGCTTCCACGCGGGAAACGTGCCGGGCTACCCCGCCTCCCACGGCTGCATCCGCGTGCCGCACGGGAACGCGACGAAGCTCTTTTCCCTCACCGAGCTGGGGGACCGGGTGGAAATCCGGCACTGAATTGAAGCCATGGATTCCAATTCCCGCTTTCCGGATATCTGCTAGATGAGCGGGAATGCCACGGGAACAGGAGCAAGAATTCATCAGGCTGGCGACCCGGCCGCTCGCGGAGCGCGCGAAGGAGCGGGCCGCCGCGGCGGATGAACTCGCAGCCCGCCTGGCCCACGCCGATCCGGCGGAAAAAGCCGCCGCCCTGCCGGATGCCGTACGCAGGCTGGAGACGAAGGCACCGCCCCCGCCCTGGCGGCTGCCGCTCGCCGCGGGGACGCTGCTGCTGTTCCTGCTGGCCGCGCTGGCGGTCCTGATTCCAAGACACTGGCGGGAGGCCCGCATTCTGCATGAGATCCACCAGCAAGGCAGGAGCCACTTGCTGGGGGAGTGGGTTCTCAATTCGGCGAACAGCGGGAAGCCCTTCCCGCCCCACCTGCACGGGTTGGAAATACGCCCGGATGAACGCATGCGCCGGGCGGAGGCATTCTGGAAAGAGCATCCGGAGAGTCCCGCGGCGTACTCCCTCTACATCCGCACGTACTTGGAGCCGGACGGATCTCCGGGCCTGCCGCCGGACTACGGGGAAACCTGGCAACGGCTGGATCCCGGCAATGCCCTCTGGCCCCTGATCGCGTCGGAACGGCATGCCCTCCGGGCCCTGCCGGGCATGGGCAGCAGGACGGTGGCGGACGAAACCCGCTTCCAACAAACGCTCGCCGCCCTGAGGGAGGCCGCCCGGTTCGAGCGTGCACGCTCGACCTCCACGGAACTTGGAGCCATCCATCGGCCCTATTTCCGTTTCGACGCGGGGCTGGCGGGCGTTCACCAGCAGCGCCTGGTCCTGATCGGGGGATGGAGCGACATGCCTTTCCTGAACGGCACGCTGGTGGCGGTGGAAATCCAGGCCGGGCGCCTGGAAGCGGCCGGGGACGAGGAAGGAATGCGCGCCCTGGTCCGGGATCTGCGCCATGTCCTGAAGCTCGTGACGGATTCGGGCCGAAGTGCGGACATGACCTTCAACCGTGCTTCCATCACCGCGAGGAACATGGCGCTCCGTTGCGGCTCGATGGGCCTGAAAGAAGAAGAAGCCTGGCTGGAGCGGGTGCGGGATGCATTTCCCGCTTACATGACTGCCCGGAGGAGCGCTCCGGGCCCGGACCCCAAGCTCGCGGAAAGCCTGGCCAGGCAGTGGACCGGCTACCACCTGCCGACCCTGACGGAGGAGGAACTGGAGCCGGGCCGGCTGGCGGAATACGCGGTGGCGGATCGCTTCACGGCGATGGCCGGGCTGCTCGCCGCCGTGCTGGGGCTCGGCCTCTGCGGAGTGGAAATGCTGCGCCGCGGGGCCGGGCCGCGGGGTCTGGCCCGGGGGATCGTGCCGCTGTTCCGGGGCCGGGATTGGCCATGGCTTTTCGGCGGCGGGCTGCTGCTGCCGCTGCTCTGGTGGTGCGGGATCGTATGGTTCTCCCCGCTCGGCTGCCGGGACATCGCGCTCTCCTTTTACGAGTTCAACCACGTTCCCCTGATGCAGCCCTGGCTCTCCCAGGGCCTTGGCGGGGTGGTGCTGATCCTGGTGGCAACGGTACAGATCGCGCGCTGGCGCTGGGCCAAGCGGGGGGATTTCCTATGCCTGCGGCCGGAGCGGATGTGGATCGGCTGGGCGATGCTCGCGCTGGCGGCGTTCTTCATCCCGCTGCAAGGGGTCGCACGCTACCTGCCGGCCCGGGGAAATGAATTCCTGCTCTACGGCAGCGCGGCCGGCGGCATCCCCCTGATGTGGCTCTTCTGGCAGGCGGGCACGGTCTGCTTCCAGCCGCGCGAGGGCTCCCTGGCGGGGATGCTGCTGCTGCGCACCCTGGTCCCCGCGCTGGCGGCGCTGGCCCTGCTGATGGCCGCGGCCATGCCGCTGCTGCGCGCGCGGGAAATCGCGCTCGTGCAGGCGAGCGAAATCCTGACGGTGGACCCGCAGGACCCCACGCTGATGGTCATGGACCGGAAAGCCCTCGCGCGGGCGCAGGAGTTCTTCCGGGAGGCGATCCGGTAGCGCGCTACTCGGAAAGCTCCACTTTCACCCGCGCGAAGCGGACCGGACCGTCCGAAGGCCAGGTGATGACGCGCTTCACGAAACCGGGGACATCCGGGACATAGGGCTGGGTGGAAGACACGGCACCCGCAGGGAGCGAGACGGCCCCGGCGAGGGAATCCAGATCCGCGGAGGTCTCCACTTGGTACGAGAGGCCCCGTAGCACGGCATCGCTCCGCTCCGGGTAGCTGAGGGTGACATTCCCCGCGGCATGGGTGACGAGGGGGCGGATGAAATCCCCGGAGAGAAGCAGCATGGCCCCGGATTCGGCATCGCCGCCGAAGGCGTATTCCAGGAGATTCGGCAGGCCGTCCTCGTCCGGGTCGTCGCCCTGCCCGGCTTCCGCGAGGCCCAGGGCCCAGGCGGCATAGCTGGGATTCAGGGTGAAGGACGGCGCATGGGCCGCGCCCGTGGCGGTGTCGGATTGGATCGTGGCGTTCACCGCGAGCGAGGCGATCGCGGGGAGGGAAGTCCAGCCCGCCACCACCGCGATGTCCTCCGCGGCGGCCATGGTAGCCTTGCGGATCGACCACGAGGAAGAGCCGGTGGATTCCACCACCCAACCCGGCGCGCTGATGGAGGAAGGCTCCTGCCCGGCGGTGAAGGCCAGGGTGAGCTCGGCATTCCCGGTAAGCTGCGCGCCGCTGTTCGCGAAGGTGAAGGTCACGCTGCCCGGATGCGCCTGCCGCAGCGAGACCGGGGCGGTGGCGGTGGCGAAGGAGAGCGTGGTGGGCGTGTAATTCGCCGGGCGCATGCGGTAGCCCAGCGGAGCCATCTGTTCATCGAGCTTCGCGATGTAATGGGGGATGAAGGTGTCGAAATTCTGGATCGGCTCGTTTTCGGGGAGATAGAACGCATGAATCCCGACCAATGCGGGTTCTCCTTCCACGTCGGCAAAGGAAGGACTGCCCGAATCGCCGGGGATCAGGTGGGCATCGTCCGCCAGGCCTGCCAGCGAATTGTAGTCGAAGCGGAAAGTCCTGGTAAGCCCCTGGGAGCCCGCGCCATCGATATCGTGGCTGTCGAAGGCCGCGATCGCGCCACGGCCCGCGCGGGGCTGGACAACGGGACTTTCGGGGGGCGTCACGAAACCGAAGACCATCAGGCTCTTCCCGACATAGTCGGATTCCTGGGGCAGGTTGAGATAGCGGAAAGGCTCTACCGTGGCGGGGACGGCGGCGGAAAGGGTGGCAAGGGTAAGATCGCTGCCGCCGCCGCCGTCGCTTTCCATCGCCGCGACCGCATTCACCGTCCGCTGCACCACGGTGCCGCCGGAATCGAGGAAGCGGACGTTCTGCCCGTCCACCGGGACGTGGTGCGTGGCCCAGACGAAATGCCGGGGGGAGACGAGCGTGCATTGCTTGTGCGCTCCGGAAGCGAACCAGCCGGTGCCGGTGAATTTCGCGGCATCGTGCAGGAAGGCGGGATTCATCACCGGCGCACCGGGAAAGCCGGTGAAACGGTTGTGGACGGCCGGATCGTACGACCGGATCTCTAGGGCGGCTGCGGGCAGGGTGAGGACCGGCAACCAGGCAAGGCTCCATGGGTGATTCAAGCGGGGTGAAACTACCCGGGGAATACCCCTCGCGCCAGCACTCAGTGCGGTGCGCCGGAGGAATCTCCCCGTGCTTGCGGCGGGCGGGCGGTACCGCTACTGCGGGGCATGGGTTTGCGCACGAGCGACTTCCACTACGAGCTGCCGGAGGAATTGATCGCTTCCCGGCCTCTGGCGGAGCGCGCCGGCTCCCGCATGATGGTGGTGGACCGGGCTTCCGGGAAGATCGAGCACCGGATGTTCCGGGATTTCCCCGCATTCTTGCAGCCGGACGACCTGCTGGTGCTGAACGACACGAAGGTGATCCCGGCGCGGGTCTTTTCGGACGACGGGAAGGTGGAGCTGCTGTGCCTGGACCGGATCTCCCCGACCGAGTGGCGCAGCCTGGTGCGGCCGGGCAAGAAAATGCGGGCGGGGAAAACGGCGACGGTGGGCGGGATCACCGGGACGGTGACGGAGGTGCTGCCGAACGGCGACCGCCTGATCCGCTGGGAATCCCCGGTGGATCTGGACCGCCACGGGCACCTGGCGCTGCCGCACTACATGAACCGGGAGGACGAGATCGCCGACCGCGAGCGCTACCAGACGGTCTTCGCCCGGGAAGAGGGGGCCATCGCCGCGCCCACGGCGGGCCTGCACTTCACGCCGGAGATGCTGGCAGCGCTGCCGCATGATTTCCTGACCCTGCACGTGGGGGTAGGAACCTTCCGCCCCGTGCAGGCTGAGCGGCCGGAGGAACACGAGATGCACTCCGAGCGCTACCTGCTGCGCGAGGCCACCGCCCGCCGCGTGAACCGGGCCGGGCGCGTGATCGCGGTGGGAACCACCGTCACGCGGGTGCTGGAGCACCTGGGACGGGGCAGGGCGCGGAACGCGGGGCGGCTGGACGAGGCGGATCAGACCGGTGAAACGGACATTTTCATCTATCCGCCCTACGAATTCCGGGTGATCGGCGGGCTGTTGACGAATTTTCACCTCCCGGAAAGCACGCTGATCATGCTGGTGAGCGCCTTCGCCGGGCGAGAGGCGGTGATGGAGGCTTACCGCGAGGCGGTGCGGGAAAAATACCGCTTCTACAGCTACGGGGACTGCATGCTCCTGCTGTGAAGCCCGGTTACGCAACATTCCCGACACGCGATCGCGTAATGGCAAAAGGGGCAAAATCGGACATGATGAACCCGCAAGCAACGCCATCCCCCCGCGGCCGAACTTGCAAAATCCCCCCGAAAAAACATCTCCCCCCAAGATGTAACCCCCCACGGGAAAACCCGCTGCCCTCGTTTCCCCCAACGGAGCCAGCGGGTTTTTCTTTGCCCGGCGGCGGCAGGCGATAACCGCTTGCCACGGCGCGAACGGGACTGTTTGCTGCGCCTGCTGTCAGGGGCCGTGGAGGTCCGGCAGGCGAATCCCGCCAGGCCTTGATCGGAGCAACGGTAGTTTGTCCGGACTTGCCGCGGTTCCCTGGCAGCACTCCTCCCGCCGCCTCCCTTCAATCGAAATCAAGGTAGATTTCGGTCCGGCGGTTCGCCCGGCGCCCCTGGGGATTGTCTTCACCGGCTTCGGTGAAATTCGGCCGGCGCGGCTGCGATTGGCCCCGGGCCATGGTGATGATCTGGTCTTCCCGCACGCCCGTTTTCACCAGGAAATCCTTCACGATCTCCGCACGGCGCGCGGAAAGCCGCTCGTTGTATTGCTCGGTCCCGAGCGCGTCGGTGTGGCCGGAGATGGTGAGCTGTTTGTCGCGGTCGGTCTTGAGGATCTGCGCGACGATATCGAGCTGGCGTTCGGTGCGCGGAGCGAGCACGTCCTCGTCGAAGCCGAAGTAAAGCACCAGGGTATCGCCGCCCTTCGGATTTTTCACCAGGGGGGAAAAATACACATCCCCGCCTGCCACGCGGCGGGCGTAGTCGGCGAGGAGCTGGTCGAGATTGATATCCGAAACGAGCCATCGGCCGCCGCCATCCGGCTTGCGGAGGACGAGGGAGAATTCCGCGGCCTCGCTGCCCTCCGGGGTGACGACGCGGGCGAGGTAGCCGGAAGTGTCCTGCCGCTGGAACATCGCGCGCAGGGGTTTCTCCGGCTGGAGGCGGTAGTTCCCTTCCTCGAAGAGGATGCACAGCCCGGCGATCTTCGCGTCCGACACGGAGGAAGTCTCGACGAACTCCTTCGCAAGCTCGAACTCCTGCCGGAGGGTGGCCTGGAGAAAGGCGTCCGCAATGCCGAGGGCATCGACGAGCACGGCCTTCGGGACCGGTTCGCCCGGTGCGGGAGGCAGGGTGAGGGATTGCACGGACCACTTGCCCGCGGCCTTCTTCAGGTCGAAGAAAATGCGGTCGCGGCCGCTTTCCTGCCCCTCGAGCCAGAGGGCCCAGCGGGCGCGGCTGTTCAATTCCAGCTCGCCGACTTCCTGGACGGAATCCGGCTTGCGCAGTTTGATCGATTTGTCCGCGGCCATGCCCGCGAGGCGCTTGCGGGTGGCCTCGTCCAGCGCGTCGCGCCCGATCAGCTTGCCGAGGGTTTCGAAATCGCCCGCTTCCAGCGCGGTGCCGATCTTGGCGAGCAGATCGGCGGGATTCACTTCCGCGACGCCGACGCCGGCATTTGCCAGGGCGGCTTCCGGATCGCGAGGCCCGTCCACCATGGATTCCTTCTGGGTGGCGGGAATCGGTTCAGGAGCGGGTGCCGCCGGGATTTCTCCGGCTTCCTGGGGGGCCGGGGCGGGAAGCGGCGGCTGCTCCGAACGATTGACATACAGGAGCGCGACCCCGCCCGCCAAAGCGACGGCACCGGCGAGGAAGGCCAGGGGAAAGCGGGAATCGGTCATGGCGGGAAGGAGAGGTCCGGGCCGCGAACCGGCAGGGACGGCGAGGGAACGGATGCCCTTTCAACGTCCGCGGGGCAACCGCTTTATCCCGAAAGCAGGAGCAGGACCGGGTTTCCGCCCGGGCGGGGAGCTATTTCTCCTTCTCCCCCTGGCGCGGCAGCACGGGCAGGTCCGCCCGCATGTAAGCACCGTCCCGGAAAAACTGCACGCTGGTGGATTGCACCGCGGCGGTGGAGGAAAGGTAGAGGTAAAATTCCGGGGTGCTCGAGACGCGGTTCTGATTCACGCCCACGATCAGATCTCCCGGGCGCAGGCGGTCTGCCGCCAGGGCGCCAGGGCGCACCTTTGCCACGACGACGCCGGTGAGACCGCGGTAGCGTTCCTCCGTGGTGAGATCCCGGGCTTCCACGCCGATGGCGGAAAGGATCTCGGCGGGATCGCGCGTCTTGCCCTGGGAGGCGGAGGCCCCCATG
>CBFGVD010000165.1:0-7225 GCA_965651965.1 uncultured Verrucomicrobiaceae bacterium
CCCGGACCAGGGAATCACTCCCACTCGACCGGCTTGGCATCGCCCCACAGGCGCTCAAGACCGTAGTAGTCCCGCATTTCCTCGTGCATCACGTGGACCATCACGTCGATGTAATCGAGCACCACCCAGCGGGTGTCGGCATGGCCCTCGGCATTCACCGGTTTCACCCCGTGCCATTCTTCCACATGGCCGCGGACATCCCGCAGGACGGCGCGCAGGTGGGGCATGGAGGAGCCCGAGCAGACGACCATGAAGTCGGTGAGATTCGAGAGCCCGCGCAGATCCCATACGCGGATTTCCTCCGCCTGGATTTCTTCCGCCGCCTTCGCGCATGCTTTTGCCAATTCCAATCCTTCGATCGCCATAAGGTCCCGTCCGGGATGGTGAGCCTAGCGTGTCCGCCGCGCTTGGCCAACAATTTACGGCGGAGGGAGGCCGGGCAAGCTGCCCGCATTTCCGCGAAGCGGGAGATCGGCTGACATCCGCGGGCGGCTACCTAGACCGGGTGCGTCCGGTCCTGCACCGGCGGTTTCCAAAACGTGGAACCCGCGGGACGTGGAGGATAGCGGATTCGAACCGCTGACCCCTTGCATGCCATGCAAGTGCTCTACCAACTGAGCTAATCCCCCTTACGTTGTCCGGCGGCCGGCGGGGCCGCGTGCGGGCGGCTTGGTAGGAGATGGACCGGGGCCGTGCAAGAGGTTTTTTTCATGAATCCGAAAGTCTCCGGATCAAGGCGATCAGGTGGCCGGTGGCGGCGGCATGTACGGCGGGGTCCGGCAGCGCGGCGTCCGCCTCCTCCGCTCTCACCACCGGGCGGGTGGCCACCCTCACGGCGGGCAGGCCGGACTCGAAAAGCAGGGCGGCGAGGTCGAAATCGTCTTCCAGGCAGATGGCCTCCGCACCGGCCACGCTGCCGAGCCCGCCCGCCTGCCGCAGCGCGCGGCTGTCCGCATCCCGCGAACTGAGCAGCAGTTCCGGGGCGCTGCCGGTGGCTTCCACCAGGAGCAGTTCCGAGATATCCCCGCCGATCCGGTCCTTCAGGATCGCGGCGGTCCCGGCCACCGGAGAATCCGGCGCGCAACCGTGCGGCAGGAAGGCGAAGACGATGCCGCGGCGCGGGCTGGCCGCGGCGAGCGCATGAGCCGCGGCGATCACGCTGGCGGTGCCGCTGGCATTCGCCTCCGCACCCGGGGAACCTGGCCGGGAATCGTAGGCGGCGAGCACCCAGAGAGGCGGCAAGCCGGGCTCCGAACCGCGCAAGGGGGCCAGGATGACCGGCCACTCCAGCGGGCCGCGCAGACGGGTCACGGCGTAGCCTGCATTCCCCGGACCCAGCGAGCCTGCGATCATGGCGGCGGCACGGTTCAGCCCTTGCACGCCCGCGGGGCTGGCGGGGTGCCTCTCTCCGGCGAAGCCGACCAGCTTTTCCATGTCATCCCTCAGGCTCGCCTCGCTCAAATTGCTGGCGAAGCGGACCTGTTCTTCCTCCGCGGCCGCGGCTTGTTTCTTGAAATACAGCCACAGTCCGATGCCGCTGGAGAGCAGCAGCCAGAGCGGCAGCAGCCAGAGCAGCAGGAATACGCGGCGGTCCCGGCGCGGGGCGGAGTCCTCGGTCACGCGGCTATCCCTCCCCCACGGGCGGCACGCGCGCAAGGCCGGATCGGAAGGCGGCGGCGATCCCGGGGTGACGAAAGGCCGGCCGGGCGCGGATTTTTGAATTGCGCCGGAGAGGCGGCGCGCCTCCCTTGCGGCGATGTCGTCGCTCAACATCCCCCAGACTTGCGGCGTGATGCTGCTGCCCGATTGCACGCTCTTCCCCCACGGGGGGCTGCCGTTGCATATCTTCGAGCCGCGCTACCGCCGGATGCTGGACGAGGCGCTGGAGGGAACCTGCTTTTTTTCCGTGGCGCGGCTGACTGGGAAGGAAACGGAAGACCCTTCCCGCTGCGTGGCCCCCATCGGCACCATGGGCCTCGTGCGGGCCTCCCGGGAGCTTGAGGACGGGACCTCGAACCTGCTGCTGCACGGGGTGATCCGCGTGCGGTTCATCGAGTGGCTGGAGGCACCCTACCCCACGGCACGGATCGAGCCGGTGCCCTCCCTCTTCGAGCCGGAATCGCAGACGGCAGGGGCGCTGGAAGCGCTGCGGGAAGCGGTTCAAAAGGTCACCGGGGATCTGCCCGCGGAAGTGCGGGAAGCGTTGGAGACCATGACCGGCCAGATCGATGATCCCTCCATCCTGGCGGATGTGGTCGCGCAGCAATTCCTGCACGATCCGGACGAGCGCCAGGACCTGCTGGAGATGGAGTCCGCGGCGGCGCGGATCGCGTGGCTGTGCAAGAAATTCGAAAGCACGTGAAGGATTCCCGCAGCGGGACGGCGAGCGCGATGGGCGCGTTTTTCCTATGGGGCGTGCTGCCGCTTTTCTGGAAGCAGCTGGGCTTCCTGCAGCCGGCATCCATCATCGCGCACCGCACGCTGTGGTCCCTGCTGCTGCTGGTGCCGCTCCTGGCGTGGCAGCGGCAGCTCGGCACGGTGGCGGCGGGGATTTCCACCTGGCGCGGGGCCGGGTGGCACCTGCTCTCCGGCGGCCTGCTGGCCACGAACTGGCTGCTCTACGTGTGGGCCACGCTGAACGGCCGCATCCTGGAAGGAGCGCTGGGGTATTACCTGAATCCCTTCCTGAACATGCTCTTCGGCGCGTTGTTCTTCGGCGAGCGGCAGAACCGCCGCCAGATCCTCGCGATGGGGGTGGCGGCGGCGGGTGCGGCCTGCCAATTCCCGGCGGTGCAGGGGGTTCCCTGGGTGGCGCTGGTGCTGGCGCTCACCTTCGCCCTCTACGCGGTGGTGCGGAAGAAGGCGCCGCTGGGGGCGCTGGCAGGCCTGGGTGCGGAGACGGTGCTGCTGGCACCCGTGGCGCTGGGCTGGCTGCTGTGGCAGGGCGCGCGGGGGGAGGCGCTCTTCGGCGGCGGGCCGGGCACGGCGGCGCTGGTGCTGTGCACGGGCATCGCCACGGCCACGCCGCTGCTGTGCTTCGGCCACGCGGCACGGACAATCTCCCTGACCACGCTGGGGATCCTGCAATTCATCGGACCCACGCTGCAATTCCTGATCGGCTGGCGCTTCTACGGGGAGCCGATGAGCGGGCTACGGCTGGCATCCTTCGCGCTCATCTGGACGGCGGTGGGCATCTACGCGCTGGATGCCCGCCAAGCCGCACGGCGCGCCCGGCAAGCTCTCCCGTGAGAGGGAGCCTCCCCTGCCTTTCCTCTGTTCAGGGGGGCGGGCGTGCTCCAGCTTGGCCGGGATGATTCCCCGTTCCCTCCTCGCCGCCCCCGCCCTGCTGTTGGCCCACTGCGCCGGGCCCGCGCCCGAACCCGATATCCCCCGCCCCGCCGGGAGCGTGCGGCGGATGGAAGCCATCGCCACCGCCTACACCTACAGCCGCCTGAGCTGGATGCCGGAGGAACGACATGTCTTCCACGGGAAAGACGAGGCGGGCGTCCGCGTCCATACGCCGGATGCCACCTTGGCGCGCGAGGGCTACTCCAACGGCTGGTGGCGGCCGGGGAAGGAAGCGCGTGGCATGGCCTACCAGTGGGGCGGCTTCGACACGCCGCGGGAGTACCTGGCCGCCCTGGAGCGGGGGGAGGCTGCGGGCGATATCTCCACGGCGGAGAAGCGACGCCTCGGCGATGCAGGGACCAGCAGCCGGGCCTGCGGCATCGATTGCTCCGGCTTCGTTTCCCGCTGCTGGCGGCTGCACCGCGCGTATTCCACGAAGGAGCTGCCCTCGATCTGCGACCGGCTGAGCTCCTGGGCGGACCTGAAGCCCGGCGACATCCTGCTGAACGACCGTCACGTGCTGCTCTTCTCGGAATGGGCGGAACCGGAGCGCGGAAGCCTCTATGCCTACGAGGCCGGCCCCTTCCCGGTGTGGCGCGTGAATGCCGCCCAAATCCCGGTGGGGAAGCTGCGGCGGGAAGGCTATGCGCCCTGGCGCTACCGCCACATTCGGGATTGAGCCGCAGGCATTTTTTCAGAGGCTCAGCCGGTAGCGCACTTCATGGAGGGGGAAGCCGGGGCTTGAGTCGGTCTTCTCCGCGCCATCGGCACGGAAGCCCGCTTGTTCGTAAAAGGTACGGGCGCGGCGGTTCGAGGCCAGAACCCACAGGGTGAGGCTGCTGAAGCCATGGTCCCGCGCGTGCTCCACGGCGGCGGCCACCAGCCCGCGGCCGGCACCCTTGCCCCACTCCTCCGGCTCCACATAGAGAGCGGCGATCTCCGCCACCTCCGCCGGGGCCCCGCCGTCCCGGGAAGGCAGGACATCGCAGAAACCGACGATCCGAGCCTCCCGGAGGACCACGAAGACCGTTTCCCAAGGAGCGGACAGCAGTTGTTTCCAGACCACCTCCCGCCTCAGGGCATCGAGCTTGTCGAGGTAATCATCCGGCATCAGGCCGCGGTATGCGGCCTGCCAGGTTTTCACCTGGATCCCGGCGATGCGCGGGGCATCGAGCTCCGAACCCTTCCGGATGAGATAGGAGAGGGTATCCGCCATGCTTCAGTCTGGCCGTTTCCACGCGGGATGCAAACTAGAGCGTGTAACATTCCGCGAAATCCGCCGGATGCTCACCTTTCCCGGCGATAAACGATCAAGACCGGCGTTCTTCCCCGATCTTGTCGAGAATCCGGTCCCGCTTGGCGCGGTAGGCGGCTTCCGCGGAGTCGTAGGCCCGGGCTTTCGAAAGCCCGCCGAAGGCCGCGGCGACGGAAACCGCGATAAAGACCAATCCGAAGACGGCGAACATCCCCAGCCCGTTCCCCGTGGAAAAAACCAGCAGCATGATGCCTGCGAAGCCCCCCACGATGCCGGAGAATATGCTGCCTCCGGCCGAGGGGAACCGCACGTGCCCGTGCTTGCCGCGCACCATGTAGCTTTCCCGCACCCGGTCCCAGGACCGGTCCAATTGCTCCAGGTCGTTCTGGAGTTCGATCACTCGCAGGTTCCCCGCGATCCGGTCGGTGGTGCGCTCCAGCTTCTCCATCAGCCGCGTGTGCGTCACGCTGGTATCGTGCACGATCTCCAGGCGGGCATGGCAGTAGTTGCAGGTGGCGAAGCGCACGTCTTCATCCACCTCCAGATCCGCGCCGCAGCCCTGGCAGCATACACGGGTAATCTTCATTTCCCGGCGAGGATGAGGCAAAACGGGACGCCCGCGCACTTGGAAAATGCGCGCGGGTCTGGAACGGCGGCACCGCCGCGCGGGCGCTTGTCAGCCCAGGCGGTAGGTGATGCGGGCCTTCGAAACGTCGTAGGGGGACATTTCCATCTTCACCTTGTCCCCGACGACGAGGCGGATGAAGCGCTTGCGCATCTTGCCGGAAATATGGGCCAGTACCTCGTGCCCGCTCTGGAGCTGCACGCGGAACTGGGTGCCCGCGAGAACGGAAGTGATGGTACCTTCCACTTCCACCGACTTCTCTTCACCGGTGGAGCTGACCTTGCGCACCCGGGGGCCATTCCGGGAACCGCGCCCACGACCACCACCTCGTCCTCTGTATCCTTGGCTCATGCAGTTGAAAAATGCCCGTACCGAGTGGCCGGGCAGGAGGATTGATCCCCCATGCGGCCTTCGCGTTCAACTTCAAAAACTCGCGAATGCTGCGCGGCGGGCCGGGCCGCTCGGGGAAAGCGCCCGCCGAACGGCACTTGCCCCCGCGGCACGGGGCCGCTAGAACCCCGCCTCCCGATGGCCGGCTTCCTGAAATCCCTCTACAACAAGATCGCGAACAAGGCGGAGATCGACTGGGACGAACTCGAGGCGGATCTGGTGACCGCGGACCTGGGGGCGAAGCTGGCGATCCACATCGTGGACGAGTTGCGGGAGCTGGGCCGCAAGGTCTCCGCGGAGGACGTGGTCGCGGCCGCGCGCCGCCATGTGGCTGAGCGGCTGCCGCCGGACTCCCCGCCCCTGCTCCCGCGCCTGGATGGCAAGCCTTTCGTCTTCCTGGTGGTGGGCATCAACGGGGTGGGCAAGACGACTTCCTGCGCGAAGCTGGCGCACTGGCTGCAGCGCCGCGGCCAGCCGACGGTGCTGGCTGCCGCGGACACTTTCCGAGCCGCGGCGGTGGAACAACTGGAACGCTGGGGCGAGCGACTGAATATCCCGGTGGTGAAGGGCCAGCCGAATGCCGATCCTTCCTCGGTGTGCTACAACGCGCACCGGAAGGCCATCGCGGACGGCGCGAAATACCTGATCTGCGATACGGCCGGGCGCCTGCACACGCGGCACAACCTGATGGAGGAACTCTCCAAGATCAAACGCACCCTGGCCAAGAACGACGAGACCGCCCCCCACCTGACACTGCTGGCGGTGGATGCCACCACGGGTGCGAACGCGCTCCAGCAAGCGAAGGAATTCCACAAGGCCTGCCCGCTTGACGGTCTGATCGTGACGAAAATGGACGGCTCCGGGAAGGGCGGCGTGGCGGTGGCAATCCACGACCAACTCGGCATCCCGCCCCGCTTCCTGGGCACGGGGGAGGAGCCGGAAGCCTTCTCCCTTTTCAACAAACAGAAATTCGTGGAGGAGATGCTCTAGCGGATGACGGCACCTTCACCGATCGACTGGGCAAGCTGGCGGGCGGAGATCCACGCCACCCTCCTTTTCATTGTCCGCGGCGGGCAGATCCTGCTGATCGAGAAAAAGCGCGGCCTGGGCGCGGGGAAGATCAACGGCCCCGGCGGGAAGATCGATCCGGGCGAGACGCCGCTCGCGTGCGTGATCCGGGAGACGCAGGAGGAGCTCGGCATCACCGCGCTGCGCCCGGTGAAATACGGGGAGCTGCATTTCGCCATGTCCGACGTGCCGGACATTCTTTGCCATGTCTTCCTGGCACGCGACTACGAAGGGCGGCCGGTGGAGACGGAGGAAGCCAAACCGCTATGGCACCGTCTCGCGGACATCCCCTACGAGCGGATGTGGAAGGATGACATCCACTGGCTGCCCCACTTGCTGGACGGGCGGAAATTCCACGGGCGCTTCATCTTCTCCGGCGAGGATGTAATCTGGCAGCAGATGGAGTTGGATGTCCACTGGCCCGCGGAGGGCTGAGAACGGCTGTCGTTGCCTCGTGCGGCTGCCCGGCGGAGTCGTTCCGGTCATGCGGGCAGTCCGCCCATGATCTGAAAAGATGCGGACCCCCCAGGGGGGCCCCC
>CBFGVD010000166.1:0-7210 GCA_965651965.1 uncultured Verrucomicrobiaceae bacterium
CTTTTCCACGAGCACCACGTTTCCTCCGGAATCGTACCAGACCGTGCTCTTTTCCTCCTCCGCAGGGAGGGGGACGGCGAGGAGCAGCAGGCCGAGGACCGCCTTCATGGCCTCACTTTGACCCTTTCCCAGGCGATTGCAAGAAACCGGGCGAAAGCCGGGCTTGGCAAGCCTTCCTCCCCCGCCTACCCCGGGGCTCCGCCATGCAGCGCCCGCCGAAGAAATTTCATCCCTATCCCTTTGCCTATCATCAGGAAATCGAGCTCCGCATCGATTCCCTGAGCAATCTCGGCATCGGTATCGGCCGCCTTGGCGGCTGGGTGGTTTTCGTCCCCTTCTGCCTGCCCGGGGAGCTGGTGAAGGCGCGGGTATACAGGAATGACAAGAACTGCTCCCAAGCGGACCTGCTGGAGGTGCTGGAGCCCGCCGCGGAGCGCACGGAGCCGGGCTGCCCGCTTTTCGGCACCTGCGGCGGCTGCCAGTACCAGCACCTTTCCTACGAGGCCCAGCTCGCCTGGAAGACCCGGCAGGTGGGGGAGCTGCTGCTGCACATGGCAGGCATCGAGTTTCCGGTCGAGTCCTGCATTCCCTCCCCGCAGGTCTGGAACTACCGCTCGAAGATCACGCCGCACTTCGACCGCCCGCGGGACGGCGTCATCGGGGGCATCGGTTTCCTCCCGATCGGCCGCCGCAGCGGGATCGTCGATGTCCCGCAGTGCCCGATCGCCATGGATGAGATCAATGCCGCGCTGCCGCGCGAAAGGGAATCCGTCCGGCAGCGGGCGAAGACGTTCAAGCGCGGTGCCACGCTTCTCCTCCGCGCGACGGAGGGCCGGGTGGAGACGAACCCGAACGCCGTCGTGACCGAACATGTCGGGGAGCTGTCCTTCGATTTCCTGGCAGGGGATTTCTTCCAGAACAACCCCTTCATCTTGCCCGCCTTCACCGGCCACGCCGCGGCGGAGGCCCGCGCGGGCGGGGCGAGATACCTGGTGGATGCCTACTGCGGTTCCGGTCTCTTTGCCCTCACGCTGGCTAAGCATTTCGAGCAGGTCGCCGGGGTGGAGGTGAACGAATCCGCCGCCGACTGGGCGCGCCGCAACGCGGAGACAAACGGCATCACGAACGCCACCTTCATGGCGGCCTCCGCGGAGGCCATCTTCGCGGACATCGCCTTCCCGCCTGCGGAAACCGCCGTCCTGATCGACCCGCCGCGGAAGGGATGCTCGCCGGAGTTCCTGGAGCAGCTCGTCGCCTTTGCTCCCGCGCGGGTGGTGTACGTATCCTGCGACCCCGCCACCCAGGTGCGGGATCTGGCGATCCTGAAGGAAGGCGGCTTCAAGCTGGAGAAAGTGCAGCCCTTCGACCTCTTCCCGCACACGCGGCACCTGGAATGCGTGATGACGCTGGTGCGGGGGTAGCTGCGGATCCAGCGAATCCCGGGCCGCCTTTGTAGTGGCAAGCAAGGAGGACGATCGGCATCAATCCCCCATGGCATCACAAGACGGCTCTCCCCCTGCCGTGGTAGCTTGTGCGGAGGAGTGCAGGCGGGTTCTGGCGGGACGAAAGCCATGGGCGATTCCCTTGGTGATCGGGTCCGTGGCGGGTGGGGCGGTGCTTTCCAATGCGCTGGAGGCGCCCTGGGCCGGGGTGTTGGTGGGATTGGGAGGGCTCGCATTCATCCTTGGCAATTGGTTGGCATGCTACCGCCTTCTTCTCCTCTGGAAATGCCCGTCTTGCGGCGAGCCGGTAGGAAACGTCTTCACCAAAGACCGGACGATACACCTACGTTGCCTCCACTGCGGCCGGGAGACCGCCACCGACTTCCGGCCATCCGATCCGGCGACGTACCGGTCACGACCGGGTGCGGGAATATCCGGTCCGAGGGGGTGAAAGCCTTCGCCGGGCGAGTCAGCCCCCCGTGTAGCTCACCCGGTAGATCCGTCCGTTCTCCTCTTCGGTGAAGAGCAGGCTCCCGTCCGGGTGCATCATCACATCCACCGGCCTGCCCCAGGTGCGGGGGGTGGACTCGTCGGTGAGGAAGCCCTTCACGAAGTCCTCGTAATGGCCCGCGGGTTGCCCGTCCTTGCCGAAGGGAACGTAAACGATCTTGTAGCCGGTGCCCTTGTTGCGGTTCCAGCTCCCGCGGAAAGCCACGAAGGCACCCGTGCGATACTTTTCGGGGAACTTGTCCCCGGAAGCGAAGGAGATGCCCAGGGCGGCGGAGTGGGAGCGGAACAAGACCTGCGGAGAAAGCGTTTTTCCCGCCAGATCGGGGCGCTCGCTTTTGCCGTCTTTCATCCGGCGGGGGTCGAGGTTCCCCGGCTTCAGGTAAGCGTAGGGCCAGCCGTAGAAGCCGCCTTCCTCCACCTTCACGAGGTAGTCCGGCACCAGGTCGTCGCCCAGCTTGTCGCGCTCGTTCACGGTGGCGTAAAGATCCGCGGTCTCCGGGTGAAGGGCGAGGCCCACCGGGTTGCGCAGCCCGCCGGCGAAAACCCGGCGTCCGGAGCCGTCCGTCCGCATTTTCAGGATCGTGGCGCGGGGTTCCTCCTCCACGTCCACGTTCGACTTGGAGCCCACCGAAACGTAGATCCATTCTCCCTTCGCATCCGGGAGCACGTTGCGGGTCCAGTGCTGGTTGTAGCCTCCGCCGGGCAGTTCCGTGATCTGTTCGCCCTTTCCCTCCAGTTTAAGCTGCCCCTTTTTCCATTCGTAGCGTCGCACTTCGTCGGTATTGCCCAGCAGGAAATATCCGTCCACGAACGCCATGCCGAAGGGCAGGTTCACGCCGTTCGACTTGTCCGCGAAGGTGGTGGTGGAATCCACGCTGCCATCGCCATCCGTATCGCGGAGGATCGAGATTTTCTCCTCGCGGCTTTGGGCCAGCAGGACATCGCCATCCGGCGTGAGCGCCAGCCAGCGGGCGTGTTTCATCCCATCGGCGAATACCGAGACCTTGAAGCCCGCCGGAGCCATCAGCACGGCATCTTCCGGCACGGGATCGATCTCCGGGCGCTTGTCGGGCGAATTCTCCGGAGAAGGCGAGGGGAGATCGTCCAGGTCGATTTCGATCCGCTCCGGCCGGAAGGCTTCCGTCCTGATCTCCTTCGCTCCGGCTTCCGTTCCGGCGGAGCCCAATCCGAGCGCGGCTGCTGCCAGCAGCGGATTGAAGATCCTCAGGCGGCGGAAGGGCCGC
This sequence comes from uncultured Verrucomicrobiaceae bacterium, assembly GCA_965651965.1. Lineage (GTDB taxonomy): Bacteria > Verrucomicrobiota > Verrucomicrobiia > Verrucomicrobiales > Akkermansiaceae > Haloferula. The sequence goes on from CBFGVD010000166.1 coordinate 3,197, forward strand.
CGCCCGCCGGTGCGTTTGCTCCGGAAGAGGCCAATCAATGAGGTGATGCGCACGAACATGGCGTGCGCCCTAGCCATTCGCGTGCCACCGGGATCCCGGCGGCTTTCCAGGGTTTGCGGGGCACCCGTCCCTCAGGACCGGTGCATGCTGCACCGCGGGCATGCATGCTGCGATGCGAATTTCCCTCATCAGGCTCCCGCGGCATGCGCGGGACCTTCCCCCTTGACCCCTGCGGCGAGCACTGCTTCTTTCCCGCCGCCCGGACGAGACGCGCCGTACCCGGTTAAGGAAAAGACGACGCACCTGAATCCCGATCATGGTGCTATGAATTCCTGGTTACTCCTCGTCCTTGCCGGTCTCCTCGAAGTCTGCTGGGCGCTCGGCCTCAAGTCCACCCACGGCTTCACCCGCCTCTGGCCCTCGCTCTGGGTCGGCGGGGCGCTTGTCGCCAGCCTGGTGCTGCTCTCCATCGCGGTGAAAAACCTGCCCATCGGCACGGCCTACGCCGTGTGGGTCGGCATCGGCGCGGCCGGGGCCGCGGTCGCCTCGGTGGCCTTCATGGGCGAGACGATGACTCCCGCGCGGGCGCTCTTCCTCGGGCTGCTGGTCGTTTCGATCATCGGCCTGAAGTTCACTTCGGCGCATTGAGCCGGGAGGTAGGGACAAGCGCCCGGCTTGTCCGCGAAGGGAGGGCGAGACACGCCGCCGGGGACGTCCGGCCCTACCTCGCCTGCCTGCGGCTCAGTGCTTTCCTCGGCGGACCTTCCTCACGAATTTCTCCATCGCCGGTTGCTGGCGTTCGATCTCCGCCACCAGCTTGAGCTGGGTGCGGGCACGGTCGAGGTTGTGGCCTTCCCGGTGGATCTTGAAATAGACGTCGCCCTCCAGGAAGTCCGTCAGGAAGCGGATGCCCGTTTCCATGGTGATCAGCTTGCCGGAGAAGGCGAGGTGTTCCGCCTCGGCATCGTTGATGAAGTCCGCGCTCGCGTCCATGTAGCCGTCCACCAGCGCCTCGAACATCGGTATCTGCATGACCACTTTCGAAAGATCGCGTTCGTCCTCCGCCGCCGGGCTGGTGGCGGTGCGCACCAGATCGCCGAAGTCGTAGAGGGAGGCTCCCGGCATCACCGTGTCCAGGTCGATCACGCAGACCGCCTCGTCCGAGTCGGCGTCGATCATCACGTTGTTGATCTTGGTATCGTTGTGGGTGATGCGGGTCGGGATGGCATGGGTGGCCAGCAGGTCCAGGATCACATCCGTGTCCCGCTCGCGCGTCCGCACGAAGTCCAGTTCCTCCGCCACCGTTCCGGCCCGGCCGTGCGGGTCGGCGGCGGCGATGCGCATCAACCGTTCGAAGCGCTTCCGGGTATGGTGGAAATCGGGGATGGTCTCCTCGATCTCGCTGGCGGGCAGGTCGCTCACCAGATCCTGGAAGGAGCCGAAGGCCCGGGCCGCCTGGTAGGCCTGGCGGGTATTTTCCACGATGTCGTAGGTCACGCAGCCCTCGATCGAATTGTAGCAGCGCCAGACGCCGCCGTTCGGGCCGATGACCCAGGATTTCCCCCCGCGGCCGGGGTAGAGATTCAGGGTCTGGCCGCCCAGGTCCTTCTTCACGCGCAGGACCTTCCAGTTGATATGGCGGGTCACGCATTCCACGTTCCGCATGACTGCCACGGGGTCCTTGAAGACCTTCTCGTTGATCCGTTGCAGGATGTAGCGCTGGCGGCTGCCGCTGGCGGTCTCGAAGGTCGCGCGGTAGGTGGAATTGATGTGCCCGCTCTCGATTTCCTCGCCGTGGACGAAGTCGCCCTCGATCGCGAATTGGTTGGCGATGTGGGCGATGGACGCCTGCAGAGTGGCATCGACTTGGCGGACGGGCGAGGTGCTTGGAACCATTTGCTCAGCTTTTCCGGCGGAAAGGGGGCCTAGGTAGCAAGGGCAGGGAGGGAAGACAAACTTGAATTCCGCTCATCCCGCCCGCTGACTCGGCGCCGTGAGCCCGGCCATTCCTTTCAGCTACCCCGGCATCGGGGCGGATGTCCGGCGGCTGGGGGAATTCCTGAAGCTGGCGCTGCGCACCTCGGGCTGGAACGCCCCGGAGGCTCCGGCGATATTGAATCTCGCCTGCGGCCGGGCGGACGAGACCGGGGAGTTGCTAAATGCAATTTCCCCCTTCGCGCGGGAGTTGTTCTATCTCGGGATCGACCTCCGGCCCGCGGAGGCGGCGGAAGGGAAGGCGCGCTGGGTGCCCGCCGCACCGCCCGGCTGGCAGCTCGATTTCCGCGCCGGGGATGCCTCCCGCACGGACCGGATGCGGCAGCTCCCGCCCTTCGACCTCGTTTTCATCCGCCACCAGAACTACTGGCACGATCCCGCCATCTGGGAGCAGCTTTTCCGGAATGCCCTCGGCAAGCTGAAGTCCGGCGGCCTGCTGGTCATCACCTCCTACTTCGACCGCGAGCACGAGCTGGCCATGGCTTGCCTCCTGCAAGCCGGAGCGCGGAAACTGGCGGACCTCCACCACCCCCACGCCCGGCCCCTGCCGGATGCTCCGAACAAGGCGGTGGACCGGCGGCTGGCGGTTTTTTCGAATACACTTTAGCCGCGGATCGTTTCTCTCCGGGGCCACCGCTCTTCAATGGAAGCGGAAAGGCTTTGCCACGGATTGGGAAACCATAGAAGAAAGAGACAATGCGAACCCTTTTGCTCGCGGTGATGCTCGCTCCGGCCCTGCTTGCGCAGGATCAACCGCTTGCCACGGATGCTAAAATGCCGGAGGCCCTGGTGCAGGTGGAAGTGGAGTGGATCGAACTGCCCCACGAGCGCTTCCGGGAGCTGATTGCGGACGGAGCGGCGAAACGCGGAGCGGAATTGCGAGCCAAGGTGGAAGATTTCATCCGGCAGGACGCCGCGAAATCCCTGGAGCTTCAGGTCGTGACCGGTGCCAGCGGCGAAAAGCTTTCCTCCAGATCCTGCCAGGAGTTCATCTACCCGACCGAATATGAGCAGAATTTCGTTTGCGGGCCATCTAGCCTGACGCTGGAACAGCCGGACCCGCAGGACGAATTCGAGCGAATCTTCACCCCGACTTCTTTTGAAACGCGGGACATCGGCAGTCTCCTGGATGCGGAAGTGGTGGTGTCCGGCGAGGTCTCGAAACTCATCGGGATGCGCCTTGAGCCACGGCTTACCTGGCACACGGGGAATGCAGTGTGGCTCGAACACAAGGATTCCACCGGAAACGTTTCGAAGATCCGAATGCCGGAGATCTACAACCTCGGATTTGAAACCACCTTGAGATTGAGGCCCGGTTCCTGCGTGCTGGCAGCCGCCCTCAGCCCGAAGGACGGGGAGGGCATGGCGGACATGTCGCGGAAAGTCATGGTCTTCGTGACAGCCGATCTCGTTCCCGAGCCCTAGCCGGCAACCGCTTTCCCTTTATCCATCTTCCGATGAGAACCCTGCCGTTTCTATTCCTGGCCGCATGCCCCTTGCTCTTCGCGCAAGAGAGCGCGGTTCCGCCGCCCTTCGAGCCCGAGGCGCCGGCCCGGCCTGAAGCCGGGGAAGATCCGTTCGATCCCGATACGAATGCTCCGAAGCTGATCCAAGTGCAGGTTGAATATGTCGAGCTCGCCCACGAGAAGCTGACGGAGCTGCTTTTCATGGCGAAGCCCGCCACCGCGGATGCCAGCGGCTTGCGGCAGAAGCTGCAGGAGCTGGTGAAAGAGGGCGAGGCGAAGGTTCTGGAGACCCAGCTTGTGACCGGACGCAGCGGGGAGCGAGCCGCTATCGAGTCGGTCGATGAGCACATCTATCCCTCTGAGGCGGAGCCGCCGGAGATCCCGAATCATATCACCATAGCGGAGAAAAATCCGGAAGTCGCAGCCGAGCTTCTCAAAGCCATGGCAGCGTTGATGACCCCTGCGACGCCGACTTCCTTTGAAACAAGGAAGGTCGGTTCGGCCCTCGAATCCGAGCCGACGACAGGAGATAGCGGTCAGATCATCGACTTGC
>CBFGVD010000167.1:0-7189 GCA_965651965.1 uncultured Verrucomicrobiaceae bacterium
TCCGCCATGATCGGGACGACATACAGGTGATCCCCGAAGTAAAATTCCGCGCTGCGCCAGTAGGCGTCCGGATTCTCGTGGTCCACCAGCGGCAAGGACCGCAGCATCGGCGTGCCATCCCGCACGTACTGGCGGAAGGCCGTGTAGATCGCGGGTAGCAGCCGGTAGCGCATTTCAATCGCCCTGCGCACCCAGTCCGTCGTGTCCTCGCCGAAGGACCAGGGCTCCTGCTCGCCATGGTCGCCGGAGGAGTGGGTGCGGAAAAGCGGATGGAAGACGGCGAGTTGCACCCAGCGCAGGTAGAGCTCCGGGGAGGGAGTTTCGATGAAGCCGCCGATATCCGAGCCTATGAAGGACATGCCGGAAGCCGCGAGGCGCTGGCACTGGGTATTCGCCATGTTCAGGTGCTCCCAGGAAGCCACGTTGTCCCCCGTCCAGCCGCAGGCAAAGCGCTGCGTGCCGGCATAGGCGGAGCGCGTGATGGAAAAGCTGCGGCGGCCCTTGCCGAAGCGTTTCAGGCCTTCGCGGGTCGCGCGGATCATCTGCATGCCGTAGATGTTGTGCGCCTTGCGGTGGGAGCAGGGGTGCCCGTCGTAGTCGTGCCGCACGTCGTGGGGGAAGGTGCCGTCTTCGAAGACGGCAGGCTCGTTCATGTCGTTCCAGATGCCGTGGACGCCCGTCTCGCCGACCAGCCCTTGGAACTGATCCGCCCACCAGTGGCGGACTTCCGGCCGGGTGAAATCCGGGAAATGGCACAGGCCCGGCCACACGGAGCCCTTCATCAGGTTCCCGTCCTGGCGGCGGCAGAAGTAGCCTTTTTCGACCCCTTCCGCCCATACCGGATAGCCGGGATCGATTTTCAGCCCGGGATCGATGATGGCCACCGTCTTGAAGCCTTCCCGCTCCAGCTCCCGCACCATGCGGGCGGGCCGGGGAAATCGCTCCGCATCCCAGGTGAAACAGCGGTAGCCGTCCATGTAGTCGATATCCAGGTAGAGGGCATCGCAGGGGATCTTCCGGTCGCGGAAGCCCTCCGCGATATTCCGCACCGTGGTCTCGGGGTAGTAGCTCCACTTGCACTGGTGGTAGCCCAGCGCCCACAGCGGCGGCATCTCCGGCAGTCCCGTCAGGCGCGTGTAGCGGCGCACCACTTCCAGCGGGTTCCCGCCGTGGATGAAGTAGTAATTCATCTCCCCGCCCTCGGCGTGGAAGTTGGTCACGTTCGGCCGTTCGCTGCCGAAGTCGAAGCCGGTGCGGAAGCTGTTGTCGAAAAAGATCCCGTAGGATCTTCCCCGGCAGAGGCTGATGTAAAAGGGGATGTTCTTGTAGAGCGGGTCGGTCTCCGGCCCGTAGGCGTAGGTATCGCTGCCCCAGAGCTGGAAGCGGCGGCCGCGCAGGTTCAGGTCGCAGGACTTGTCTCCCAGGCCGTAGAAGTATTCCCCGTTCTGGCAGAGCTTGCTCATCTTCACGATCTCCCCGCCGAACTGCTTGTTGTCCTCCCAGTGGAAGCCCGCTTCGTCCTGGCAGAGGATCTTCCCGCTGGCGGTATCCGTGATCGTGGTCTTGAGCCCGTGCCGTGCAATCCGCACGGACAAGCTGCCGGTTTTCAACGCGAAGCCGTCGGCAAATTCGATCAGCTCGTGTGCCGGGATCTCCGCGCGGAAATCCGGATCGATCGCGTAGGAGAAATCGTCCTCGAAGCGGCCTTCCGGTGAGAAACGGAAGCGCAGGATGCCCTCCGCAACGAGATGGAGGCGGAGCAGCACGCCGTTCTCGGTGAAAAATTCAAACACGCCTTCCGCAGGGCGGCGCATCTCGCGCACGGCCGCGGGGAAAAAATCCGCCGCCGCCTCCGCGACGCGGTGTTTTTCCATGTAGTTGCCGGAAAATTCCTCGGATGCCATGGGGTGGATCGAGATCGGGGTGAACACCTTGATTAAACACCCTGTCATGAAGCCTGCCAAGCCCCGGAACATGCGCAAGGTCCCCGGCCCGCGGAGCCCACGCCGCCACCGGACACGGTCTCCCCCGCCGGACGGAGAATTACGAAGACACTCGTACTTCCCTTTTCCCGGTGCAAAATCGGACATCCGTGCGGATTGATCGGAAAAGACGCGAATTTATCGATTGATGCGAAGCGTTCCGATGCTTGCGTGGCAAAGCTGGCACCGTGAATCCACGTAATTTCCCTCGACATTGGCCCAGCCATTGCTCACGCAGATCCGCGGCCCCGGACTGCCTGAAAATCAGTCCCCAAAGGTCTTCATACAGGTCATGAATCGCATTCGCGTGCTCAAACTAGGCTGGGAATTCCCTCCCTTGATCAACGGTGGACTCGGAATTGCCTGTCTCGGTCTCTCGCAGGCCCTTTCCAAGCACGTGGATCTCCGGGTGATCGTGCCGCGGGCCGATCCGCAGACCAGTTTCGACGGCTTCGACCTCACCGGCCTGAACAACCTGCGCGTGGACGATCTGCAAGCCGTGGAGGGCAAATACCGCTACGAAAGCTTCGCCCAGATCGAGCGGGTGCCGATCCAGCTCGATCCCTACGATTCTTCGGAGACGACCGTGGAGAACATCCGGATGGAGCCCGGCGGCGAGATCCGCTTTTCCCAAACCACGCGCAACCAGCTCGAACAATTCAAGATGGGCGAGCTCTACGGCGGGGATCTGGGGACGAAGGTGATCGAATTCTCCAAGATCGCGGCGAAACTTGCGCTGCAAATGGATTTCGACATCGTGCACGCGCACGATTGGATGACCTTCCTAGCCGGCGTGGAGGTGAAAAAAGCCACGGGCAAGCCGCTGGTGCTGCATGTCCACGCTTCCCAATACGACCGCGCCGGGGCGGATGCCCGCGGCTGGATCTACGATATCGAGAAGTATGGCATGGAACAGGCGGACGCGGTCATCCCGGTGAGCCGCTACACCGGCCAGATCTGCTCCGGCCACTACGGGATCGATCCCGCCAAGCTGCACCCAGTGCACAACGGTGCGGAATCCGTGCACGTCTTCAACACGAAGAAAAAGTTCCCGGAGAAACTGGTGCTATTCCTGGGCCGTCTGACCGCGCAGAAGGGGCCGGAATTCTTCCTTGAGATCGCTTCCAAGGTACTGGCGGTGAACAAGAACGTGCGTTTCGTGATGGCGGGCACCGGCGAAAGGCTCAAGCCGCTGATCGAAAGCGGCGCCTTCCGCGGCCTGGGCGGCTACTTCCATTTCACCGGCTTCCTGAACAAGGAGAAGGTCAACGAACTGCTCTCCATGACGGATATCTACTGCATGCCTTCCGTCTCCGAGCCTTTCGGGCTTTCCGCGCTGGAGGCGGCGCAGTTCGGCATCCCGGCGGTGATTTCCAAGCAATCCGGAGTCGCGGAAGTGCTGAAAGGCGCCTTGAAAGCGGATTTCTGGGACGTGGATCTGATGGCCAAGCACATCATCGACCTGCTGGAGGACGACGATTTGCGCCAGCGGGTGATCAAGCAGGCCGAGCAGGACATCGCCGCCTCCACCTGGGATGCGGCCGCGGAAAAGGTCGTCGCGATCTACCGCGGACTCCTTAACCCCCGCGCCGCCGCCTGATCCACCCCGGCGCGGAATCCTTCCCTCTTTCCTTTCGGCCGCCAGATTGGTCTGATTCGTGTTGCTCCCTTTCCCGACCACATGCCCGACGTTTGCCTCTACTTCCAGGTGCACCAGCCGAACCGGCTGATCCCCTACGATTTCTTCCGCATCGGCGAACACGCCTTTTATGAGGACGACGGCCTGAACGGCGAGGTGCTCTCGAAGGTCGCCGAGAAGTGTTACCTCCCTGCCAACGCGCTTTTCCAGGATGCGATCAAGCGAACGAAGGGCCGTTTCCGCATGGCGCTCTCCATCAGCGGCACGGTGATCGAGCAAATGGCCCACCACCGGCCGGACGTTTTGAAATCCTTCCAGGATCTGGTGGCCACCGGCAACGTGGAACTGCTGGCGGAGACCTACTACCACTCGCTGGCCATCCTCCATTCGCGGAAGGAATTCGAAAGGCAGGTGGAAAAGCATCTGGAAATCCTGGAAACAACCTTCCACGTGCGGCCCCGGGTCTTCCGCAATACCGAGCTGATCTACAACAACGCCATCGCCGCTCAGGCGGAGACCATGGGCTTCGACGGCATCCTGGCCGAAGGCGTGCCCTGGGTCCTGAACGGACAATCGCCGAATTTCCTCTACCGCGCCCCGCACGTCTCCCAGCTCAAGACCGTGCTGCGCAACATCGAGCTCTCCGACGACCTTGGCTTCCGTTTTTCCGACCGGAACTGGAGCGAATGGCCGCTGACGCCGGAGAAATTCGCTCTCTGGCTGAAGCAAGCCCCGGGCGACGTGGTGAATCTCTTCCTGGATTATGAGACCATCGGCGAGCACCAGTGGCGGGATACCGGCATCTTCGATTTCTGGGAGAATCTGCCGGAAGCGGTGCTGGAAGAAGACATCAAGTGGATCACCCCCGGCGAAGTGGTGGACCTTTTCCGCGCCACGAAAGAATACGACTGCCACTGGCCGACCTCTTGGGCGGACGCCGAGCGCGACCTGAGCGCCTGGACGGGCAACGTGATGCAGCAGGAGGCGATCGCGAAAATCCACCGCCTGGAAGAAGAGGTCCTGGCGGCCAAGGATCCGGACCTGACGCACGTGTGGGCGAAAATGCAGACTTCCGATCACTTCTACTGGATGTCCACCAAAGGCGGGACGGACGGGAACGTGCACCAGTATTTTTCCCCCTACGGCAGTCCTTACGACGCTTATATCTACTTCATGAATGCCCTGGCGGACCTCCAGATCCGCCTGAAGCGGATCCGCGAGGCGAAACACGTCCCCGCCCCCGTGCCGACTCCCGCGGACACCATGGTCCGGGATCTGGAATCGTAGGCCGGCGGGGAAGAGCCGCTTCCCGCCCTCGGGCCGGAAGCCGCCCTCCCCCTTCATCCTTACGCTGCGCCCGCATTCCCCGGGCCGCGGGCGTCATGCTTCACTCCTCCTCGTCCCGGGGTCCGCGGGGCGGGCCGGGGTGGAATTCCCGCGGGCTCAGCGAGCCGTCGCCATCGCGGTCCAGTTGGCTCAGATTCTCCGGCGCGGCCTCGATCTCCTCCGCGGACAGGTTGCCGTCGCGGTCCGTATCCAGCACGGCGAAGAGCGGGGGGGCCGCTGGCCGGCGAGGGCCGCGGTGCTTGCCGGGACCTCCTTCGCCCTGCGGCGGCGGCGGGGCTCCCCCTTCCGCCCCGGGAACATCTTCCGGAGCGCCCTCTCCTTCACCGGCAGCTTCCTCCGGAGGCTTCGGGCGCAGTTCCCGGCGCGTCACGCTGCCGTCTTCATCCTCGTCCAGTTCCTGGAGAACCGTGGCGGCGTTTGCAATCTCGTCCGCGGAGATCAAGCGGTCCTTGTCCGCATCCAGCGCCAGGATCAGGGGCATCGGCGGATGGGGCGGGCGTCCATGGGGCGGGCCCGGGCGTTCTTCCTGGCCGTGGCTGGCAAGCACGGCGAGCAGTGCCGCGGCAATGGTGGTGGTCGTCGTTTTCATGGTTGTTGTTGTTTTCATCGGTTTAGCGGCGGTGAACCGTCATCCGCCAACGATGGAACCGGACGATCGTTAAGCCCGTGTGTGGATCGCGACCGCATCGTGTAAAACCCGGAAAAACCCGCGATCCCCGCGCCCGCTTCCCTCCGGCGGGAATTTTGTTAAGAAGCTGTAAAACCGGTGGCCCGCAGCCGCGCGCGCGGTTCATCCTCCGTCTCGTATGAACCTGCCGCACGCCCGCCCGCTGCTCGTCGTGGATGACGACCGCAAGCTCTGCGGCCTGATCCGCGATTACCTGGCCCCGCATGGCTGGCAGGTGGAGATGCGCCACACCGGCCCGGAGGGCCTGCAAGCCGCGCGCACCGGGCAATACGAGGCCGTGCTGCTGGACGTGATGATGCCCGGCATGGACGGCTTCGAGCTCCTGCGCGAACTGAGGAAAAGCTCCGCGGTGCCGGTGCTGATGCTCACCGCCATGGGCGAGGAAGCGGACCGTATCGTGGGCCTGGAACTCGGCGCGGACGATTATCTGCCGAAGACCTTTTCCAGCCGCGAGCTGCTTGCCCGGCTCCGCGCCGTCACGCGCCGCAGCACGCCCGCGGCGGCACCGGACGGCGCTCCCGCAAAGGATCTCGCGGCCGGAGTCCTGCTGCTGAACGAGGCCGCGCACGTGGCCACTCTGGCAGGCGCGCCGCTCGAGCTCACCGCCCTGGAATTCGCGATCCTGGCCGCCCTGCTGAAATCGAAAGGCCGGGTGAAAACGCGGGAGGCGCTGCTGGAAGAAGTCTCCGACCGGAGGTTCGATGTCTTCGACCGCTCGATCGACGTCCATGTCTCCCAACTGCGCCGCAAACTGGGCGACGATCCGAAACAACCGCGCTTCATCCGCACCATCCGCGGCGTGGGCTACAAGCTGGAGGACGGCAGCGGGACATGAAGACGCGAGCCCGCTTCCCGCTGATGGCGCAGATGCTGCTCTGGCTGCTGGTGCATCTGGGGGTGGTGGCGGCGGTCTTCGCGGGCTTCGTGGCCTGGCAGCTCCGCCTCGGCCTGGACTCGCTGCTCAGCGGCACCGCGGGAGAACGCCTGAAGGACACCGGAGAAGAAATCGCCGCCGGACTGAAGGATGCCCCCCGGGACGAGTGGCCGGATATCCTGAAACGGCACGAGACCGCCCTGGGACTCCGGCTGCACCTGGAGCTCGCCCCCGGCGTCTGGGTCGGCCCGCGGCCGGAAATGCTGCCGGAAAACGTGGCCCGCCGCATCTGGGAATTCCGCAGGTTGCGGGCCCGGCCGCCGCGGGGACCGGGAGGCCCTCCCGCCGCCCCGCCCGACCGGCGGCCTCCGGTCGCGGCAGTCCCCCCGCCGGCGGCTCCGGCGCGTCCCCGGGTGAAGCCGGATTTCCTGATGCGCGGGAACGGCGGCAGCTACTGGGCGGGGATCGAGCTTCCTCTCTTCGAGCCGCCGCGGGAAATGCCGCGCCACGGGTTGCTGCTGCTGCGCTCGCAGGATCTCTCGGGCGGCGGGCTTTTCTTCGATCTCCGGCCCTGGTGGATCGGCGGGGCAGCGGTGCTCGGTCTCAGCCTGCTGCTGTGGGCTGCCTTCTTCTTCGGCATCACGCGTTACGTTTCCCGT
>CBFGVD010000168.1:0-7171 GCA_965651965.1 uncultured Verrucomicrobiaceae bacterium
GTCACCGTCACCACGTTCGTCTTCACCAGCGTCTCGTTCGGGATCCGCACCGAGCGGTTGTCGAAGGTCCGCAGCGTCAGCGCCATCAGCCCGATCTCCTCCACGATGCCCGAGAAGGTCCCCACCTCGATCACGTCCCCCTTCTCGAAGGGCCGCTCGCCCACGATGAAGAGGCCGGAAATCAGATTCGACAGCGAGGTCTGGGAGGCGAAGCCGATCGCCACGCCCGCGATCCCCGCCGCACCCAGCACCGCCGCCAGGTTGAAGCCGAATTCCTGCAGCACCGCCACCACCACCAGCAGGTAGCCCGCATAGCGCACGATCCGCGCCAGCAGCTCCCCCCCCTGCTCCCCCAGCCGGTGGCGCAGGATGCGGGACACCACGCGGGAGGCCACCAGCACCAGCGGCAGCCCCGTGGCCAGCACGATCGCCGCCTTCAGCCCCTTCTGGAGGTTCGGGCTCTGCCAAAAGGTGGATACGAGGTCGGCTAGCATCAGTCTTCGGATGGAGTGACTCCCAGGATGGTGGAAAAGGCCTGCTTCAGCATGCTGCGGCGCACCCGGCCCAGGCGCGGCGGAGTGAGCTCCACCCCGGACGCCGCATCGCCGAAGGGCTTCTTCGCGAAGACGATCCCGCTCAGCGAGTCATCCTTCTCCCCGGTGCGGATCCGCGCGTGGTTCGACCACAGCCGCCCCTCGTGCTCGAAGATCGCCAGGTGGCCCGTCTCGTAGAAAAGCCGCTCGAAGGGCAGCGTGTGCGAACCCGTGTTCGCGATCTCGATCGTGGAGATGATGGACAGCTCCTGCCAATCCTCCGGGATGAATTGCCGCCGCGCCCGCGTCTTCACGGAATAGCACAGCGTGCCGGCGATCGGCGTGCCGTGCCACGTGTTGCTCGGCGGGTCGCTCGGCCACGCGCTCAGGCGCTCGTACTGCCCCTCGCTGTGCGCGTTCAGCTCGATGAAGGCCGGGATGCCCACGAAGAAATTCGCCTTCGCCCGCGGGGAAAGGTGCAGCGGCGCGCGCGGCCGCACGATCACCGGCCGGTCCGGGAAGACCGGCCGGAAGCGCAGCTTCACATCCTCCGTCCCGCGGTCCCAGCGCTCCCACGGCAGATCCTCCGGCGGCATCTCCGCGCCCTCCAGCACGCGGCGCTCCTCCCCGTGCAGCGCCGCCACCCGCCATTCCTCCAGGATGCTCAGCACCACCAGCGTCAGCCCGCCGAAGTCCGCGCGGAGCCATTCCCCGTCTTTCAGCGTGCGTTCGTGCCAGCGTTCCGTGGCGGCCATGGGGGAAAGAGGAAAACAAGCCGGGCCGGGTGGCAACCAGAATGGCAAAAAGAAGACCCGGCGGCGGCAGGCCCTTGCGCCCGCCCCGCTTCCCAGGCGATCAGGAAGGGGTGAATCCCCGCTACCCGGTCCTGATTCCGCGATTCTTCTGCGCGCTGGCCCCTCTCGCCGCCCTGGCGACGGCCGCCCTGCGGGATGCGGGCTCCGCGGCCTTCGCCTGGCCGGCATGGAGCCTCGGCACGCCGCCGCGGCAGCAGGTTTACGATCCGGTGGAGATCAGCTCCATGGTGATGTTCGGCGGCGCGGTATGGATGCTCGGCCGGATCCTGCGCTACGATCCCGCCGGCCGCCTCTTCCTGCCGCTGTGGTTGTCCCTTTTCCTCTCCGGCCTGGCGCTCGCGAATATGGGCCGGCTGCACACCGGCTTCGCCGCCATCGCCGGGTTCGCGCTGCTCGCGAAGGCCTGGGAAAAGCACCGCCGCATCCCGCCCGGCGGCGCGAAATCGTGAAATTTCCACGCTCTTCATACTCCCTTCACACGGCCGTGGCGGAATCCCCCGCAGGCCATGCACTCGATACGCAGGGAAAGGAAACGGATAGTGGCGGGGATGATCTGCCTCGTCGTGCTCGTGCTCGTCAAGCAGGCCCACCCCGGCTGCGGCGCGGACCGGTCCGGCGCGGCCCCGCTGCAATGCGAGTGCAGCGAACCATGAAGCGGAAGGGGGAGCGCACGCGCCCCCGCGTGCCGTTTCCGGCGCCCCTGCCGGAAACCGTTTCCCCCGGCCTTTCCGGGTCCGGACCGGAATGCCAGGGCTGATCCGGGCTTTCCGCTCCTGCCCGCCGGAGCGACGGATTTCCCGGAGGAACCATGGAAGGCCCCGCGGTTCCTTCATCCGTGTTCCCGGTGTTCATCCGTGGTTTTCGCGTCCGGACCGGGCATCGGCCCGCGATTTCATAGGGTTGCCGCCGCCCGCGGCCCGGGGCATGCTTGCCGCGAGCCATGGCCGTGCCCGAACGATCCCGGCAGGATGCGATGAAGAGAAATCTCCTCGTCTCCCTCGGCGCGGCGGCTCTCCCCGCCCTGCTGCTCGGCTTCATCCTGCTCGCCGCCCCGCGGGAGGATGCGCCAGCCGCCCCCGCGCCGGAAAAAACCGCGGAACTCCCCCCCGACCCGGACCGGCCCGCCCGCATCCGCGCGATGCGCGAGGTCCTGGACCGGATCTGCGCGGAGGAAGACCGCATGGCCGCCCGGGTCCGGCGCGTGCTCGATGCCCCGGAACCGACCTCCCGCGGGAAAATCCGCATGCTCAGCGAGCTGGCGCACCGCTCCGGCCGGGCCGGCCTCGCCGAGGCCGGCGAAATGCTGGATGCCGCCCACTCCATCCCCGCCGGGCCCCTCCGGATCGCCCTCTACTCCGGGGTCCTCCAGGCCCGCGTGGATGAAGACCCCGCGGGCACCCTGAAGCTCTGCGGCGTGCTGCACGAGGCGGACGACCGCCACGCCGCCCGCCAATTCGTCGTCCGCCACTGGGCCGCCGCCGATTTCCCCGCCGCCGCCCGCGCGATCGGGCGGCTCGATTTCCCGGAAGAGCGCTTCCACGCCGCCCGCGGCCTGCTGGACGCCGCCGATGCCTCCCCCGCGGAGCTCGCCCGCATCCTGGCGGACAAGGACATCTCCACGGAGCTCGCCGTGCCCCTGGCCCTCGTGCACGGGGAGCTCTGGGCGGGAGATTTCGCGGAGCTCTGCCGCACCGTGCCCTCCAGCTCCCGCCCCCCGGTCATCGATGCCCTGGCGGCGGGCCATGCCCTCCGGAGCCCGCTCGCCGTGCTGCCCGACCTGCGCGCGGAGCCGGACCGCCGCCTCGGCGGCACCATCCTCTCCGCCATGGCCGCCATCCTCGCCGCGGGGGATGCCGCCGCCGCGCTGGAAGAAATCCTCGCGGGCGGGGATTTCGCGGAGCGCCGCGATCTCGTGCAGGCCGCCTTCTCCCTCTGGATCGCCCGCGCCCCCGCGGCGGCCCGCGATTGGCTGGCCGCGCGCCCCGCCGGAGACGCCCCCCTGCACGCGGAGATGCAGCGCCTGCTCGCGGACCCCGCCGCCCGCCGTGCCGCGCTCCGGCGCGCGGAAAGGGAATAGCGCGTTTCCAGCGGACCCGCGGCCCCGGGAAGGCGGCCAACGTCGCCTCGCTCCCCCCTCGTCCGGCGTCAGCCGCTCACCCGCACCTCGTCCGCCTGCACCAGCTTGCGCAGCCCCTGCGGCGTTTCCAGCAGCAGCTCCCCGCCGTCGCCGATGCCGCGCACGGTGCCGTGCAGCACGCCGTCCGCAGCGCTCAGGCTCACCGGCCGCCCGGTGAGCGCGCAGCGCAGGCGGAAGTGGCGGAGCAATTCGCCGAAGTCCCGCTCGATCCGCGCCTGCCAGACCTGCAGGCGCTCCAGCACCGCGGCCAGCACCGCGGGCAGCGGCGGCGCCTCCCCGCACTCCAGCGCCAGGGAGGTGGCGCTGCCCGCCAGCTCCCCGGGGAAATCCCGCACGCCCACGTTGATCCCGATGCCCGCGACCACGAAGTCCTCCCCCGCTTCCACCAGGATGCCCGCGATCTTCTTCCCGTGCACCCACACGTCGTTCGGCCACTTCACCTCCGCCGCCACGCCGGAGCGGTCCAGCCCCTCCGCCACCGCCAGCCCGGCCGCCAGGGACAGCCGCGGCCACAGCGCCTTGTTCCCCCCCGGCCGCAGCAGCACGGAAAAGGCCAGCCCCTCGCCGGGCGGGCAGACCCACGCGGCACCGCGCCGCCCGCGCCCCGCCTCCTGCCGACCCGCGATCACCACCAGCCCGGCCTCCGCGCCCGCCCGGCCCGCCTCCCGCGCGTCGTCGTTCGTGGAGCCCGTCGCCTCCCGGTAGTCCGGCCGGTAGCCGGGCGGCAGCGCCGCGTCTTGCCAGGCGGCGCTCATTCCCGCTTCACGAAATCCATCGCCAGATCCATCGCCCGCACGGAATGCGTGATGGCTCCCACCGAAATGAACTCCACCCCGGTGGTGGCGATGCCGGCCACCGTTTCCAGCGTCACCCCGCCGCTCGCTTCCAGCAGCGGCGCGGTGCCCTCCCCGCGGAGTTCCACCGCCTGCAGGAGCTGCTCGTGGTTCATGTTGTCCAACAAAACGTAATCCACCCCCTCCAGGCCGAGGAAGGCCCGGAATTGCTCCAGCCTGTCCGCCTCCAGCTCCACCTTCACCTCCGGGTGGTCCGCCTTCAGGCGGCGGATGCCTTCCTGCAGCGCCTCCAGGCCGCCTTCCGCCACCAGGTGGTTGTCCTTCACCATCACCCGGTCGTACAGGCCCATGCGGTGGTTCACGCCGCCGCCGTGGGTCACCGCCAGCTTGTCCAGGTAGCGCCAGCCGGGGATCGTCTTGCGGGTGTCCAGGATCTGGGCGCGGCTGCCGCGGATCGCATCCACGTACTGCCGCGTGGCGCTCGCCACGCCGCTCATCCGCTGCATGAAATTGAGCGCCGTGCGCTCCGCCGCGAGGATGCCGCGCGCGGGACCCTCGATCTTCATCACATACGCGCCCGCGGAGATGCGGTCGCCGTCCTCCACCAGCAGCCCCGCTTCGATCGCCGGGTCCACCTTGCGGAAGACCTCCACCGCCACCGACCCGCCGGAGAGCACCCCGGCCTCCCGCGCGACGATGAATGCCGTGGCCCGGCGCTCCTCCGGCACGAAATACCGCGAGGTCAGATCGCCCGGCCCGATGTCTTCTTCCAAGGCCGCATCGATCAGCCGCTCCACGCTTATTTCCACGCCGCGGAGCGTAAGCCGGCCGCGGCACCGCAGGCAATCCGGATTCGGAGCCCCACCGATTCACCCGGCACTCGTCGCGGAATCCACGTTACCGAAATCGGACACTCCGGCGCACCGGGCCGCGCATTATTCCGGCACTGCAAATTTTTCAGGCGGGTAAAAATCGGCCTTCTCTTGATTATCCACTACCACTTTCGTACCACTCGCCCCTCCTTCACCCTGCAACTTCCATTCTCCCCGATGAAACGCTCTGATTTCCTGCGGCTTTGCACCCTCGCCGGCGTGGCCGGCGGCACCGGCATCGCCAGCGCCGCTCCGTCTGCTTCCACCCCGGATCTTTTCTCCGCCTTGCGCGCCGCGGGCCTCAGCGGCTGGAGCGTGCTGGCAGACGGGGAGCTGCTGCACCTGCGCGGCCGCGTGGTGGACTTCGGGGCATTCTCCCGGCAGGCCGCCAGGCTCGGCGAGGGCAAGGTCCGCGCCAGCGGCAATGTCCTCTCCTTCCAGCGCGGCGGCCGCAGCATCCGCCTGGAGCTCCAAGCCTGATCCCTCTCCCCGCCGTGAACCCGCCCGCCACGCTTCCCGACCGGCTGCTGCTGCCGCTCCGCTTCGATGCGGGGCGGATGCAGGCCGATCTGGCGCGCCTGGAGGCGGGCGAATGGATGCTCCACTTCGTGAAGCAGAATTTCGACGGCAACTGGAGCATCATCCCCCTCCGCGGCCCGGCCGGAGCCACCCACCCGGTGATGATGATGTACTCGGACCCGGCCTGCACGGACTTCGCGGACACGCCCTTCCTTTCACGTTGCGGCTATTTCCCGGAAGTCGTGGCCGCCTTCCCCTTCCCGCTGGACTCGGTGCGGCTGATGAAGCTGACCCCCGGCTCCATCATCAAGGAACACCGCGACCACGACCTGGCCTTCGAGTCCGGCGCGGTGCGCATCCACGTGCCGGTGACGACGAATCCCGGCGTCGATTTCCTGCTCAACGGCAGCCGCCTGGACCTCCGCGAAGGCACGGCCTGGTACCTGCGCCTGAGCGACCCGCACTCCGTGGCGAACCGCGGGGAGACGGACCGCGTGCACCTGGTGCTCGACGCCCGCCGCAGCCCGGAACTGGAGGCATGGATCGCCGCTCTCGACCTGGAAAAGGAGGTGGCGGCATGAAACACCTCGATCCCCTCCTCATCCTCTCCCCCGCCACGCGGATGGGCACCACGCTCGTGCAGCGCCTGCTCTGCTCCGCGGCGGATTGCCTCATCTACGGGGACACGATCGGGAACGAGGCCTCCTTCCTGGCCTGCTGGCTTTCCTCGAAGGAGCTGGCCATGCGCTCCCAGGCGGGCAGGCACGATGCCATGCTCGCCGCGGTGCTCGCCGGGGACACCTCGGAATTCATCGCCGAGCTTTCCCCGCGGACGGACGGCATGCTGGCCGCGCTGGAGCGGGTGGCCGCCGGTCCGCTGGAGCACTGCCGCGCGGAGGCCCGGAGCCACGGCAGGCCCGTGTGGGGCTGGAAGCAGCCGGGCGTGCAGCCCTGGTTCCTGGGCCTGCTGCCGGAGATGCTGCCGCGCGCGCGGGTCATCCGCATCGACCGGAATCTGGAAGACACCGCCCGCTCCGCCAGGGCCGCCGGCCACTTCACCGAAGGCCCGGATTTCCAGCGCTACATCGCGGAGGCCGCCGCCGCCCGCACCGCCCTGCGCGGCCTGGACGGCCGCCTGCCGGTGCACGACCTGCGGCTGGAGGACCTGCTGGCGGAGCCGGAGCAAGCGCTTGCCGCGCTCCGCTCCTTCGCCGCTTGCGCCGCCATCGATCCCGCGGTGCTGCGCGTGAAGGTCAACCTCCCCCACAGCCCCTGGGTGCCGCCCGCGGCGCTCACGGCGGAAGAGATCTCCTTCATCCGACGATTCGAACCCTCGCCCGATCATGCCCTCCTTGCTTGAAACCCCCGTCCTCGGCCAAATCACCGCGTTCCTCGACCGCATCGGCATCCCCTGGAAGGAAGCCGAGCTCGGGGAAGGCGAATTCCTGCCCGGCGTCCGCATCCTGGACGGGGTGCTGGCCTTCGACCCCGCACGACTGGA
>CBFGVD010000169.1:0-7165 GCA_965651965.1 uncultured Verrucomicrobiaceae bacterium
TGAACGGCCGGGTGCAGATGGGTATTTCCAACCAGCTCCGGGATATCGACGGCGCCTTCGCCGTGATCGCACGCTACCCCGAGCTGAAGGACACGCCCATCGTCATCGGCGAGTCCGATCCGGAGGGTTGCGCCGCATGCCAGGGGCCGAATCTGGCCTACCGGAACGGGACGATGTATTCCAGCTACACCGCCGCAGGTTTCGCTCGAAAGATCGAGCTGGCGCGGAAGCACGGCGTGAACTTCCAGGGCGCGCTCACGTGGGCGTTCGAGTTCGAGGATCAGCCCTACTTCGCGGGCTTCCGCTCCCTTGCGACGAACGGCATCGACAAGCCGGTCCTCAATGTCTTCCGCATGTTCTCGAAGATGGATGGCCTGCGCCTGCCGGTATCCAGCGATTCCGCCGTTTCCCTGCCGGACATGCTCCGCAGCGGCGTGAGGGAAAAGCCGGATGTCTCCGCGCTCGCGGCCATGGACGGGAAAAAGGTGACCGTGCTGGTGTGGCATTATCACGACGACGATCTCCGCGGTCCGGATGCGGAGGTGCGCGTGGACCTGCTCGGCGCGCCGGAAGGGCTGCCGGAGATCAAGCGCTACCTCGTCGATGAGACCCACTCGAACTCCTTCACCGCATGGCAGGCGATGGGCTCTCCGCAGCAACCGGATGCCGGACAGATCGCGGAGCTGGAAGCGGCGTGCAAGCTCGCGGAGGTGGAGGAGCAACCGCGCTTCATCGAGGAGGAAAATCTTTCCGCCGTCATGGTCACGCTTCGCCGCCAGGGGGTCACCCTGATCGAAATGGAATGGAAATGAAACGGAGGGCCTACCCGCGGATGCGGTAGTCCTCCACCGGCACCCCGCCGAGCAAGTGCTCCGTGACGATGCGCTCCAGCACCTCCGGCGTGCAGGAGTGATACCACACCCCGTCCGGATAGACCACGGCTACGGGACCCCGTACGCAAACGCGCAGGCAATCCGCTTTCGTTCTCAGGATCAGGGGGGCACCCCGGCCGAGCGAGGCCAGCCGCCCCTTGAGGAATTCCCAGGATCGCAGGCCGAGCGCGGGATCGCAGCACTTCGGCTTGGAAGCATCCGCGCAGAGGAAGATATGCTTCTCTCCCTGCTCCACGCCCGCGGCGCGTGCGGCGGCTTCCAGCTCCGGATCGCTTCCCATGCCGGGAAGCAATCCGAAGGATGGGGCCTCGTCCAGCGCCGGCGTGCATCAGCCGTCCTCCCGCCATCCCAGATCCAGGGAGCGGCCGGTCTCCAGCAGCGATTTCAGGCTGCTGAGGATCGCCGGCCACCCGTTGGAGACGCCCTCCCGGATCTTGCTCTCCTCGGGGAAATCCTCGTGGGTGACGGTAAGCTGCACCGCCTCTCCCTGAGGGAACGTTCCCTTGCCGAGATGCTCGATCTTGAAGGTGACGGTAGAGGGAGGTTCGCCGCCCTCGACATCGTCGAAGGTGAAAACGACGAGTTCCTCCGGCACGCTTTTCAGGATCTTGCCGTGCCATTCCAGCTCTCCTTGAGGGGAGCGGCTTTCGATGACATCCCCCTCCCGCCACGTGGAGGTATTGTGCCGGCCGAACCAATATTGCCGGATGAATTCCGGATCGGTCAGGGCTTTCCAGAGTTCGGCGGGAGTGGTGCGGATCAGGGTGACGTAAACGAGCTTCGGAGCATTCATGGTTTCTTGGTTTCGAGGTTCTTCTTCAGATCGGCCAGGGCTTCCAGGTGAGGGCTCTCGTATTTCCGGATCCAGCGTTGCGCGATCCCGTGGATCGGTACCGGATTGAGGTAGTGCAGCTTTTCCCGGCCGCGTTTCACCGCGGCGACGAGGCGCGCGGATTCCAGGATGCCGAGGTGCTTCGCCACCGCTTGCCGGGTCATCTCGAGCCCTTCGCACAGTTCGCCGAGAGTCTGTCCGTTGCGGGCATGGAGGCGGTCGAGCAAGGCTCGCCGGCTTTCGTCCGCCAAGGCCTTGAAAACTTCATCCATGCCGGAAAATAGGAAACCAAATGGTTGCCTGTCAAGGTTGGCGGGCACTTGAAGTAGGCATTTTCGGTCGTGAACGTGCAGAATGCATAAACATCAATAATTAAACGAAAAAAGCGCTTGCGAAGCGGGCGGCGGTTGGAGTTTTCGTAAGTTTAGCCGGAACAATAAGACATCTTTTAGCCAAAAAAGAGATTATTCCGGATCGAGCAAAACCCGAAAAACCATGAAGAAAATGAAACCGCTGATTGCCGTAATGCTTCTGCTGCCCGTGGCATCTCCCGGTGCGGAGGCCGAGTATGTGACGTACATCAAGCCCCTGTACACCACCCGCCTGAAGGACTCCCAGGGTGGCTACAACCAGATGATGTCGAAGATGAAAGTGTCTTTCGAGATGCTGAACACCGGCCTCAGGAACTCGCAGATCAGCTTCGAAGCCCAGATGGCATTCCCCATGGAGGTGTCGCACATCGTCGAATCGCCCTTCGATGAATTCGGCAGCCTTTGGAACCAGATCCGGAACCAGGACGTCCAGGGCATATGGACCGCCTACACCAGCGAAGGAGCGGATCACCTGTCCTACTTCGATTCCGTCGGTTCCGGCTCCGGGCTCGCCTACGTGCCGGGGGAATTCGCCTTCCACGGCGGGGTGGGGAACACCGTCTTCAGGCATGAAATGGGCCACAACTTCGGCTGCAGCCATTCGGACGGTTTCCAGACTTCGGTCGGCAACACGATCATGAACGGCAACTCGATCCCCTATTTCAGCAATCCGAATGTGACCTACCAGGGCGTTGCCTTGGGAGATGCCACGCATAACAGCTCCGCCAAGATCACCGCGAACCGTCCGGTCTCCGCGGGACGGCGGGCCCTGAACGTGGACGCTTCCTCGCTCTCCACCACCTGGTTCCTGATCGCCAAGCACAGCAGCCTGGCAGTGGACGTGCAGGGCGGCGCGACCTCTGCCGGTACGCCCGTCATCCAGTGGGCCCCGCATTACGGGGCGAACCAGCAGTGGAAGTTCAACGACTTCAGCGGCGGCGCGAGCACCTTCGAACGCAGCGGCAGCGGGGCCAGGTTCGCGAGCTTCACGGCGAATGCCGACGGCACCGGCGCCACCTTGCAGAACTGGGCCACCGGGAAGCAGCGCTTCTTCGTGGAGGAGCAGGCGGACGGCTTCTCGCGCATCCGGCGCGACGACGGCACCGGCGTCTTCGACGTGCCGGGCTCGTCCGTTGCCCAGGGAACGCAGCTCATCCAATACACCTGGTCGGGAAGCAACAACCAGCGCTTCAAGCCGGTCCAGAAGGTGGATTGATGCCGGATCCGGGCTCTCCCCGCCTGGCGGGGAGAGCCCTTCCCTCCTTTCATCCCTCAGCTCATGAAAACCCTGTCGCGCCATCCCGCGCTCCTGTTCTCCGGCCTGGCCGCCGTCCTGGCGTCGATCTTCCTCCTCTCCGGAGGGCCGGCGCGGAGCGGCACCGGGATGGAGAGGCCCCATCCGCATTCCGGCCGCCAGGCCGCGGAGCGGAAGAGCGCCCGTCCTTCCGGAAATGCTTCTTCGTCCTTGATCGGCCTGCGGCTGGATTCGGCGGACGCCCCGGCGGCAAAGCGCTGGGCGGAGGCCCTTTCGCGGAACGAACATGAATTCGCCCAGCGGCTCGCCGACCTTAAGCATCTCAAAAGAGCGGAGGTCATACGCTTCGGAAGCATCGCCGCGAATGCGGACCGCCTCTCCGTCGACCAACTGCCGGTCACCTTGTCCCTGCCTTACTTCGGCGGTTCGACGCTCGATGTGGAGTTCGATCATCTCTCCATCGATGGGCCGGAGGGCGGAACCCTGGCCGGGCGCGTCGTCGGCCAGCCGGAGACCTTCGTCGTGCTCGGCTTTCACAACGGCGAAACCTCCGGAATCGTCGAGGGCCCGGACAAGATCGCCTTCCTCGATGCCTTCGATGGCGAGACGGTCATCTTGCGCGAGCTGGACGCGGCCGCCCACGCTTCCGACTTCGAGTGCGATTGCCTCCGGCACCGGGCGGCCGCCGCCGCTGCGGATTGCCGGACACACGAAAAAAGCCGCCCCGGTTTCCCGGGGCGGCTTCGGAGGTTTTCAGGGGCGAATCACTTTTTCTTCGCGGCCTTCTTGGCTGCCTTTTTCGCGGCCGGCTTCTTGGCCGGAGCCTTCTTCGCCGGGGCGGCCTTCGCGTCCTCGAGCGCGGCCTGGGCGGCGGCGAGGCGGGCGACCGGCACGCGGTACGGCGAGCAGGACACGTAGTTCAGGCCCAGCTTGTGGCAGAACTTCACGGAATCCGGATCGCCGCCGTGCTCGCCGCAGATGCCGAGCTTGATGTTCGGGCGGGTGCTGCGGCCCTTCGCCACGGCGGTCTCCATGAGCTGGCCCACGCCGGTCGCATCGAGCGTCGCGAAGGGGTTCTTCTTGAAGATCTCCGCCTCGGTGTACGGCATCAGGAAGGCGCCCATGTCGTCGCGGCTGATGCCGAGCGCGGTCTGGGTCAGGTCGTTCGTGCCGAAGCTGAAGAACTCCGCACCCTTGGCGATCTCGTCCGCGGTGAGGGCACCGCGCGGCACTTCGATCATCGTGCCCACCTGGTATTCGAAGGTGACCTTCTTCTCGGCCATCACTTCCTTCGCCACGCGGTGCACGATTTCCGCCTGGAGATCGAATTCCTTGCTGAAGCCGACCAGCGGGATCATCACCTCCGGCTTCACGGCGATCTTCTTCTTCGCCACGATCGCGGCGGCTTCGAAGATGGCGCGGGCCTGCATCTCGGTGATTTCCGGGTAGGCGATGCCGAGGCGGCAGCCGCGGTGGCCGAGCATCGGGTTGAATTCGTGCAGGTCGTGCACGCGCTGGATGATGATTTCAACCGGCACGCCGATCTTCTTGGAGAGATCGAGCTGCTGCTCCTTCGAGTGGGGCAGGAATTCGTGGAGCGGCGGGTCGAGCAGGCGGATCGTCGCCGGCAGCCCCTTCAGGGTCTTGAAGATCCCGGTGAAGTCCTCGCGCTGGTAGGGGAGCAGCTTGGCCAGGGCGGCCTTGCGGGCGTCCACGTCGGTCGCCAGGATCATCTCGCGCATCGCGTCGATCCGGTCGCCTTCGAAGAACATGTGCTCCGTGCGGGTCAGGCCGATGCCCTGGGCACCGAAGGCCATGGCGATACGGGTCTGCTCCGGCGTGTCGGCATTGGTCCGGACGCCGAGCTTGGTGACCTGGCCGCACCATTCCATGAGCTGCAGGAAGCTCTTGAACTTCTCGGTTTTCTTGGCGGCCTTGTCGTTGTTCACGATGCCGGTGATGATTTCCGAAGGAGCCGTTTTCAACTGGCCGCCGTAAACGGTGCCGCTGGTGCCGTCGATCGACATGTAATCGCCTTCCTTGAAGGTCACGCCGGAGGCGGTCACGGTCAGCTTCTCATAGTCGATCTCCACTCCGGAGGCACCGCAGACGCAAACTTTGCCCATCTGGCGGGCGACAAGCGCGGCGTGCGAGGAAACCCCGCCCTTGGCGGTCAGGATGCCCTCGGCGGCGATCATGCCGCGGAGGTCTTCCGGAGAGGTTTCGTTGCGCACCAGGAGCACCTTCTCGCCCTTCGCTTCCGCGGCGGCGGCGCGGTCGGCATTGAGGTAAACCTTGCCGGAGGCGGCACCCGGCCCGGCCGGGAGACCCTTGGCCAGTTCCTTCGCGTTCTTCACGTCGGCCAGATCGAAGATCGGGGCCAGGAGCTGGTCGAGCTGTTCGGCCGGGTTGCGCAGCACGGCGGTCTTCCAGTCGATGAGCTTCTCCTTCACCATGTCCATGGAGAACTTCAGCGCGGCGGCCGCGGTGCGCTTGCCGTTGCGGGTCTGCAGCATGAAGAGCTTGCCTTCCTGCACGGTGAATTCCACGTCCTGCACGTCCTTGAAGTGCTTCTCCAGGATCGAGCGGACCTTCATCAGTTCCGCGAAGGGCTTCGGCATCGCCTTCTTCATGTTGGCGACGGGCTCCGGGGTGCGGACCCCGGCGACGACGTCCTCACCCTGCGCGTTCACCAGGAACTCGCCGTAGAATTCGTTCACGCCGTTGGCCGGGTTGCGGGTGAAGGCCACGCCGGAACCGGACTTGTCGCCGGTGTTCCCGTACACCATCGCCTGCACGTTGACGGCGGTGCCCCACTCGGCCGGGATGCCGTATTTGCGGCGATAAACGATCGCGCGGTCGTTCATCCAGGAGCCGAAGACGGCACCCGCGGCACCGCGCAGCTGCTCCCAGGGGTCCGTCGGGAAAACATGGCCGGTGCGTTGCTTCACCAGCGCCTTGAAACGCTTCACCAGTTCCTGCTGGTCTTCCGCCGTCAGGTCGGAGTCAACGATGTCCTTGTGGTACTTCTCGTGCTTGAACTCTTCGATGACGACTTCGAAGGGTTCGTGATCTTCTCCCTCGCGCTTCTGCACGCCGAGCACCACGTCGCCGTACATCTGGATGAAGCGGCGGTAGCAATCCCACGCGAAGCGCTCGTTCTTCGTCGCGGCCGCCAGGGACTTCACGGTCTCGTCGTTGAGGCCCAGGTTCAGGATGGTGTCCATCATGCCCGGCATGGAGTCGCGGGCGCCGGAGCGCACGGCCACCAGCAGCGGCATGCCCTTCGCATCGCCGAACTTGCAGCCCATGATCTTCTCCATGTTCTTGACCCCGGCTTCCATCTGGCTCTGGAGCACGGACGGGTAGGTCTTCTTGTGGGCGTAGAAATACGTGCAGACCTCCGTGGTCACGGTGAATCCGGGAGGCACCGGCAGGCCGATGCGGGTCATTTCCGCGAGGTTCGCGCCTTTGCCGCCGAGGAGGGCCTTCATCGACCCGTTGCCGTCGGCCTTGCCGTTGCCCCAGGTGTAAACGTACTTGGTGCCCTTGGCGGAGGGCGCTTTCTTGGCCGCCTTCTTGGCGGACTTCTTCACGGTAGCCATCGTCTGTCGTGGGATGAGGTTAGCTTGGTGGAAACGCACGGGGAGAGCGGCTCATCCGCCCCCCGGGCGCGCGAGGCTAGCCGGGGGAAACCCGGTGTCAATGAACCAGTTCCGAGGGTGAAACGGGCGGGTCGGAGCGGGTTCCCCACGAATCCGGTCCGGGGGCTGACGATTCGACTTTCTCCGAGCGGGCGAAGGGTTCGCCCGTC
>CBFGVD010000170.1:0-7145 GCA_965651965.1 uncultured Verrucomicrobiaceae bacterium
GATTTCGCCTCGCAGAAGCTCTTCTTCCGCCGGGTGCGCATCCCCCCGTTGCTGCACGTGTACTGGGATTGCTTGTTCATCAATCACGCGGTGCGGAAAGTCCTGCGCCATTTCGTGCGCGATCCGGAGCGCGCGCTGAGGGAGGGGGAAGCCGCCTATGCCCTCTTTCCGCGGATGATCGAGCTCGCCCGTTCTTCCGGCTTGCCGGTTGCGGACATCGAGCACTGGCGGGATTTCTGCCATCTCCTGCGCCTCGCGCGGCGCTACTACTTCCTGCCCTTCGATCCCGCGCTTGCGGACCGCATCCGCGCCTCGAAGAAAGCCTACAAGAAAGCCTGGCCGAGCGAGCGGCGCCAGCGCTACCGCATCAAGCTATCCTTCGAGCCCTTCAAGGTGAAGCGCCAGACCCTAGGCTGGCTGTCCACGCTCCTGCTGCGGCGCAAGCGCGGCTACCGGCTCATCGATCATGTCTTCACCCTGAATCTGCTCGGCCTCGTGTTCCGCCTTTTCCGCCCGGGGAAAAGCAAAGCGGTGCCGAAATTCCTGCGGAAATCCGCGATGGGAGTGGATGCGCTTTTCCGCTGACTGATCCTCAGATCCGCACCTCGTGATACTCCAGCGCCCATTCCCGCATGTAGCGGACGCGCGAGGGATCGATTCGATAGACGACGAGTTCCGGATTGTCCGGCGTGCCGAGATAGGAACGCAGCAACGCGTTCTTCTCCCAAATGGCGGCCAAAAGGTCCGCATCGCTCTCGATGACGGCCGCGCCGGTGATCCGCACCTGGTTGTGGTCCCCGTCCAGATAGCAGAGTTCCACCTTGGGATTCGCCGCGATCTCGCCGGTCTTGTGGTAACCGCGCAGGTTCGCGACCCAGACGCGGAAGCCTTCGGTTCTCACCGGGGAGACCGGACGCAGGCGCGGTTGGCCGGCATCGTCGGTCGCGAACATCGGGAACTTGGCCGATTTCATCGTGGCGAGTGCCAGCTCGGGCAACCGGGCGGGATCGATGGGGTCGGGTTCGGGGCGGGCCATGGCTTTAGGAATAAGATCCGCGGGGCTGCGGGCTTGCCAATCCGTTTCGCCGCGAAAACTTCAAGGGCGCGCGAGCGGCCTCCCCTGCGGGCTGCTGCTCAGGATCAGCCGCCCACTTTCAGACTCATGCCCATCTCGCGGAAGATCCGGTCGCGTGCTTCCAGGTAGCCGCGGGAATCGAGGTCGCGCGGGCGGGGGATGCTGATCTTCTCGCTGAATTGCACCGTGGCCGGGCGGCGGCTCATCACCAGCACGGTATCCGCGAGCTGCACCGCTTCCTCGATGTCGTGGGTGACGAAGAGGATCGTTTTCTTTTCCTCCTGCCAGATGCGTACCAGATCCGCCCGCATCTTCAGGCGGGTGATGAAGTCGAGCGCGCCGAAAGGCTCGTCCATGTAAATGATGTCAGGGGAGGATGCCAGCGCGCGGGCGATTTCCACGCGCTGCCGCATGCCGCCGGAAAGTTCGCGCGGGTAAGATTTGTCGAAGCCGCCCAGCCCCACCATGTCGATGTAACGGCGCACGACGGCGGTGCGTTCTTCCTCCTCTTTCTCCAGCAGGCCGAAGCCCACGTTCTGCTCCACCGTCAGCCAGGGGAAGACGCCGTTTTCCTGGAAGACGAAGATGCGCTTCGGATCGGGGCCTTCCACAGGCTTGCCTTCCACGAGTGCATCTCCGGACGTCTGTTTCAAGAAGCCGCCGATGATATTGAGCAAGGTCGATTTGCCGCAGCCCGATGGACCCACGATGCAGACGAATTCGCCGCGTTTCACCTCCAGATTCACGTTTTCCAGCACATGAATCCGGTCGCCTTTCCGTTTTCCCGGGAAGGTCATCCAGAGATCCTTCACTTCGATCGCGTTGCCTGAAGATCGGTTCGCTTCCATCGTCGGGTGGGCCGCCGCCAGGGCAATTGTATTCATCGGCCTGTGAGGGTCATTTGTTCGCGTAGCCCCAGCGGACTTCATCGAATCTCTCGAGGCGGCGTACCGCGGCATCGAGTCCGAGACCGATCAGGCCGATCATCACCATGCCGGCCACCACCAGATCGTAGCGCTTGCCGGCATTGCGGGCGTCGATGATCAGGTAGCCCAGGCCGGAGTTCACGGCGATCATTTCCGCGGCCACCACCACCAGCCACGCGATGCCCAGGGCGATGCGCAGGCCGGTCAGAATTTGCGGGAGACAGGCCGGGAAAATCACCTGCCGGAAGAGCTGGGTGTTCTTGAGCCCGAAATTCCGTGCCGCGCGCACGTAAACCGGCTGCATGTTCTGCACCGCGGCCATGGATGAGACCGTGATCGGGAAGACGCTGGCCAGGAAGATCAGGAAGACCGGTGCCACGTCGGTGACTCCGAACCACAGGATCGCCACCGGGATCCACGCGATCGGCGAGATCGGGCGGAAGATCTGGATCATCGGATTCAGGGCCGTGGCGGCGGGCTTGTACCAGCCCAGCAACAGGCCCAGGGGAACTCCGGCCAGGATGGCCAGGAGGAAGCCCCAGGTGACCCGGAAGAGCGATGCGACGATATACTTCAGCAAGACCCCTTTTTGCACCAGCTCGGCAATGCCGAGCACCACCTGCCACGGGGTGGGAAAGATGTCGCTGCCGGACACCTTCACGAGTGCATGCCAGGTGCCGAGGAAGAGCGCGGCGACGATGAGCGGGAGATGCAGGTTCTTCATTTTCCGCCCAGATCCTTCAATGCTTGCTCGGCTTCGTAGCCATAGGCTTTCTTCGTCTTTTCCGCCGCCTCGCTGAAGCGGGCATCCACGTAATCGTCGAAGCCAGCGCTTCCTTCCAGGATACCCGATTGCTTCCCGAGTTCTTCGATCTCGGCGAAATTGTCCCTCTGGAGAGAGAGGTTGTCGTATTTCACCCGGTCCGGCGGCTTGCTGAGAACGAACTCCAGGAGCCGGGGATCCTGGTTATAGTAGCGCTTGGAGACGAACTGGGCGGCGGCCATCCGCTTGTCCATGCCGTCCTCCAGCCACATCCCGCTGCTCGCGATGCCATCCACCAGCTTCTGGACCCGTCCGGGATTATCGCGGATCTCGTCCTCGTGGACGGCCAGCACGCAGGAAATGAAATTCGGCCAGATGTCCTTGGTCAGGTAGAGCACCCGCCCGTATCCATCGAGTTCGCATTGGCCCATGAAGGGCTCGCCGCTGGTCACCGCATCCACCGATTTCGAGTAGAGGGCGGCCGGCATGTCCGGCGGCGGCATCTCGATCAAATTGATGTCATTGATGCTCATGCCGGCGTTGTTCAGGGCGCGGAAGATGAGCAGCCGTTGGTTAGAGTAGCGGTTCGGCACCGCCACGGTCTTGCCGCGCAGGTCGGCGATGCTGCGGATGTCCGAGTCCTTCTGCACCATCAGGGCGGTGCCGTCGCGATGGCCGAGGTACACGATCTTGATCGGCACGCCTTGCTCCCGCAGCGCGATCGCCATCGGTGCCAGGATGAAGGTGGCGCGCGTGTGGCCGGACAGGAAGGCCTCCTTCAGCTCCGGCCAGCCGCTGAATTTCACCGGCTCGAAAAGCCCGTCCCCTTCGATCTCCTTGTTGATGAAATCCGTGACCGGACAGGTCAGGTGGCAAGTCACCGGCAGGAAGCCGATGCGCATTTTCCGATCCTCTTCCTTCACGAACCACTCGGAGGGCTTCATGTTCAGGAAAACATGCCCGGCCGATACCGCAGCCGTCCAAGCCAGGGTCGCGAGCAGAAGTGTCCTACGAAGAGTCATGGCCGGGTTGCCCCGCGATTCAAACATCCGCTACCCCGGCCGCAATGCAAAAGTCAGTAGCCCTTTGCGGGCTCGGTGGTGTTTTTCAACGGCAGACCGCGGGCGAAACGGCCCAGATTGGTCCGGATCAGCTCGTTCTGGCGTCCGGGGCGGGCATCGGAAACCCCGGCGATGTGGGGTGTGATGATCACGTTCGGCATTCTGCGCAGCGGGCTATCCGCCGGAAGCGGTTCCGGGTCCACCACGTCCAGTCCGGCGGCGGCCAGCTTGTTTTCCTGCAGGGCCTTTACCAGCGCGTCCGTGTCCACCACCTTGCCGCGGGAGACATTGATGAAATACGCATCGTTCTTCATGGCGGCGAACTGGGCCGCGCCGAACATTTTCTCCGTGGCCGGGGTATGGGGCGTGCAATTTACCACCACGTCCGCCTTCGGCAGCAGCTCGTCCAGTTCGTCCGGCCGCCCGCAGTAGTCGAGCGTCTGCGTCAGGGGGATGTCCTTCTCGTCCACGGCGATGACCTTCATCCCGAAGGCCCGCGCCCGCTCCGCCACCTGCGTGCCGATCCCGCCGAAGCCGGCGACCAGCATTGTGCGCCCCCGCAGCTCGATCAGGGGGAGTCCGGTTTTTCCGGCCTTCGGCCACTCGCCTTCCTCCTGCGCCCGCTGGTACGCCGCCATGTTCCGCGTGAGGTGCAGGAGCAGGGCAAAGGCGTGGTCCGCGATCTCCGGTCCCTGGTAGATTTTCAGGTTGGTCACGGTGAGCTGCCCGTCCTTGATTCGCGGCAGGGCGGTGTATTTTTCGATCCCCGCGCTGTAAACGTGCACCCAGCGGAGTTTTTCACCTGCATTCATGATCGTCTCGTCCGGTGTCCCGATGAAGGCTTCCGCCCCCGGCACCTTGGCCGCGGCATCCCCGGCATCCGTATAAAAGGAGAATTCCAGCGAGGGGTATTCTTTCGAGAGAGCCGCCGCATCGGATTTCATCCACTCCGGCACGAGGACGGATTGGGCGGCGGCGGCCGCGGGGAAAAGGCAGGCGAGCAGCAGGGCTTTTCTCATGCTCCGCTCTTATACGGAGCCCGCCCCGGGGGAAACAGGAAATCGCGGGCCTCAGGATGCGGCGGGTAGCGTGAGCGTGAAGCAGGCCCCTCCTCCTTCGCTGCTTTCCAAGCGCAGATCGCCCCCGCCCGCCCGTGCCAGGCGGCGGGAAAGGGACAGGCCGAGACCCACGCCGGGGCGGCTTTCCGCGGCCGCGGCGGCGGATTTGTGGAAAGCGCGGAAAATCCGCTTCCGCTCCTTGCGCGGGATGCCCCCGCCGTGATCCCGCACGCGGATTTCCACCGCGCCGCGCTTCGCTTCCGCCTCCAGTTTTACTTCGGCGGGCTCCGAACCCGCGGCGTATTTGGAAGCGTTGTCGATGAGGTTGAAGAGGACGTGCTCCACCGCTGCGGGATCGGCCTGGACGGCCGAGGCCCAAGCCGGGGCGCCGAGGTCCGCCGCCAGCTTCAGGTTCGCTTCGCCCAGCCGCCCGCGCAAGCGCTCCAGCATCGGCGCGACGAGTTCTCCGGCGATGTGCCTGCCGGGAGACGAGCGGGCGCTGCCGCGCTCGATCCGGGAGAAGGCGAGCACGTTTTCCACCAGGTGGGAGAGCCGCTCGGCCTCCCGCCGCAGTGTCTGGAAGTAGCGGCCGCGCTTCTCCTCCTTGATCGCGCCGCTTTCCAGCATTTCCGAGTAGAGCTGGAAGGTGGTAAGCGGGGTTCTCAGCTCGTGCGTCACCGCGGAGACGAAGGAAGCCCGCCGCTCGCTCAGCCGCATCAGCCCGGCCACCAGCAGCCACGCGGCGCCGATTGCCAGCGCCGCCGCCACCCACCCCGCGGCGAGTGTCAGCAGGACGCCGCGCGGTAGCGGCGCAACCGGGGCCGCCGCGTTTCCGGGCGCGATTTTCCAAGGGAAGGAAGCCAGCGCCAGGCCGTCCCCGGCATCGGAAGGCCGTGCGGGGACCAGGGTTGCCGCGGGGAAAAGATCGGCGACCTCCTTCAGCAGCATGGCCTTGAAGGCTTCTTCGTTCAGCCATGCTCCCTGGATCGAGCGCAAGATCGCGCCATCCGGCCGCTGCCACTGCAAATGCCGCAGCAGGAAAAGCTCCGCGCCGAAACGGGCCGGGCGGGGCAGGCTCCCCCGCAGCAGGCTCCAGCCGCCGATGGTCGAGGAGATGTCGACGTTCATCGCGTTGAATTGGGTCATGCTCTTGCTCACCGCCCCCCCGAGGACCCGGCTCCGTCCCACGAATTCCTTGGTGTTTGCCAGCCGTTGATATTCGCTGCTCTGGCGCAAATTCTCCTCCGGGGAACTCTTGTCCGGGGCGGGCGGCGGCGCGGAGGACCAGCTTGAAGGGATTTCCGGTATGCCCGAGCACAGGGTGGGGAAAGTGTCCATGCCGGGCGGAAGCCCCAGCGCCTCCTTCAGGGCCGCCGCGCGATCCGGGTCGTCCGCGATAAGCTCGCCGTCTTCCCGCGCGTCGAAACGCAGCTTCACCTCCGGGCGGGGCGTTTCCGCGGATCTGGCCGTGGAGTCGGGTAGCGGCCGCTGGGCCTCGTCCGCGATCCAGGCCGCGGCCGCCGCGTCGATCCGCCAGAGCGCCAGGCGGATGCGCTCCTGCTCGTCCGCTTTCGCCTCCATCCGGGCCCGTTCCCTTTCGGTGGAGAGCACCCCTCGGGTCAGGGCGGCCATGGCACCCAGGATCAGCACCGCGCAGAGGAAGAGGAGGCCGTGGATCAGGCAGTTGGATTTTCCCCGTCTCATGGTCCCGTGTGGAATCTCCACCCCTTCCCCCGTACCGTCACCAGCAATTCCTGCTGCCGGTCCCTCAGTTTCGTCCGCAGGTGCATGATGTGCATGTCCAGCGTCCGCGTCTCCGTGCGGGCCGGATCCAGCCCCCATACGTGGCGCAGGATCTCATCCCGGGAGACGACCCTGCCGGCGGCATCCAGCAGGTAGCGCAGCAGCCCCGCTTCCCGCTCGGAGAGCAGGCTGTCCGTCCCGTCGTGGAAGCGCACCCGCCCCGTGAGCAAGTCCACCCTCCCGCCGGGCAGCTCGCGTTCCTCCGCGGGTGCGGGGCGTTCGCAGGTCCGGCGCAGCACCGCCTCCACCCGCGCGAGCAGCTCGCGCACGCTGAAGGGCTTCATCACGTAATCGTCCGCGCCCAGGCACAGGCCCCTCACCCGGTCGTTTTCCTCCCCGCGCGCGGAAAGGATGATGACCGCCTGCCCGGGGCGCTGTTTCTTGAGTTCGGAGAGGATCGAGAATCCGTCCCGCCCCGGCAGCACCAGGTCCAGCAGCAGCAGCCGGTAGTTCGCCCGC
>CBFGVD010000171.1:0-7140 GCA_965651965.1 uncultured Verrucomicrobiaceae bacterium
CAAATAGACAGTGCGTTATGCACTGGGTAAATTACAGATCGCCGAACAAATCGAGCTGCGGCGCGTTCGCCGCGGGCATCGGCTCCTGGCGGGTATTCTTCGCCTTGGGGCCCTGCTTCTTGGCGTCCGGTTTGGTGGAATGAAGCTCCAGGTGGGAGAGGATCGATTTCGCGCGTTCGATGATCGGCTTGGGAAGGCCCGCGAGCCGGGCGACCTGGATGCCATAGCTCTTGTCCGCGGCACCGGGCAGGATCTTGCGCAGGAAGATGATTTCGTCGTTCCATTCCCGCACCGCCACGTTGAAGTTCGCGACCGCCGCGCGCGTGTTCGCGAGATCCGTGAGCTCGTGGTAGTGGGTGGCGAAAAGGGTGCGGCAGCCGGTCACGTCGTGCAGGTGTTCCGCCACCGCCCAGGCGATGGAAAGTCCGTCGAAGGTCGCGGTGCCGCGGCCGATTTCGTCCAGGATCACCAGGGATTTGTCCGTGGCGTGGTTCAGGATCAGCGCGGTCTCGTTCATTTCCACCATGAAGGTGGATTGTCCGCGGGAGAGATCGTCCGAAGCGCCCACGCGGCAGAAGATGCGGTCCACCATGCCCACGGTGGCGCTTTCCGCGGGGACGAAGGCACCGATCTGCGCCATCAGCGTGATGAGGGCGACCTGCCGGATGTAGGTGGATTTGCCCGCCATGTTCGGCCCGGTGAGGATCTGGAGGAGCGACTCCGCGGGATCGAAGGTGCTGTCGTTCGGGACGAATTTTTCCTCCACCAGCGTTTGTTCCAGCACCGGGTGCCGGCCGTTCGAGATCGCGAGGTTCCGCGATTCCTCCAGCACCGGGCGCACGTGGTCGTGGAGTTGCGCGGTTTCCGCCAGGCCGCAGAGCACGTCGATCTCCGCGATCGCGGCGGCGGTCTCCTGGAGCTCCTCCAGGTGCGTGCAGACCTGCTGGCGGAGCTGGAGGAAAAGTTCGTACTCCAGCTGTTTCGCACGCTCCTCCGCGCCCAGCACCTTGTTCTCCATCTCCTTGAGCGCCGGGGTGATGTAGCGCTCGCAGTTCGCCATCGTTTGTTTGCGCGTGTAGTCGTCCGGCACCTTGGCCAGGTTCGATGAAGTGACCTCGATGAAGTAGCCGAAGACGTTGTTGAACTTCACCTTGAGGGAATCGATGCCGGTCCGCTTGCGCTCGTCCTCCTGCAGTTTCGCGATCCAGGATTTCCCGTCGCGGGAAAGGGAACGCAGCTCGTCGAGCTCCGCGGAATGGCCGTCGCGGATCATGCCGCCTTCGCGCAAATTCGAGGGCGGTTCGTCCGCCAGGGAGTTTTCCAGCAGCTCGACCAGCCCGGGGAAGGCCCGGACGCCTTCCGCCCGCGCCGGGTCCAGGGCGGCGAGATCCTCCTGCAAAGCGGGGATATGCCCGAGCGAAACGGCGAGGGCCTGGAGGTCCCGGGCATTTCCCGCACCCTGCGAAAGGCGGCCGACCGTGCGCTCGATATCGCGGATGCCTTGCAGCGATTCCCGGCACTTCGCGAGGATGAAGGGCTGGCCGGTCAGCCCCGCGATGAAATCGTGCCGGGAGGAGAGCGCCTCGCGGTCCCGCAGCGGGTGCAGGATCCAATCCCGCAGCAACCGCGCGCCCATCGGTGTCTTGGTGCGGTCCAGCGCGCCGAGCAGCGTGTGCTTTTTTCCGGAGCGGGAATCGACCAGATCGAGATTCCGCTGCGAGGCCGCATCGATCAGCACGTGGCGGGTATTCTCCCGCACCCGCAGGGAGCGCATGTGCTCGCAGGGGCGGCGGAGCTGGTGGATCAGGTAGTGCAGGATCGCTCCTGCCGCCGCCACGGCCGAGTGGGAATCCCCGCAGCCGAAGCCATCCAGCGAGTGGACGCGGAAGTGGTCGCAGAGCATCTGACGCGCGGGATCGGGCAGGAAAGCGTAGCCATCGTAGGGTTGGGAAGCGGCCAGCGCGCCGAAGATGCCGGTCTGTTCTTCGGAGACGAGCAGTTCGGAGGGCATCAGCCGCGCCAGTTCGTCGTCGAGCTGGGCCTGATCGGGGAATTCGGCCACGGTGAATTCCCCCGTGGAGTGGTCCACGCAGGCCAGGCCGCGGCTTTTCCCGAGCAGGAAGACCGCTGCCAGGTAGTTCGGCCGCTGGTCGTCCAGCAGGTGGCTCTCCACCACGGAGCCCGCGGAAATGATGCGCGCGATCTCGCGCTCGACGATCTTGCCCGGTTTCGGCTCGCCGGTTTGCTCGGCGATCGCCACGCGCTTCCCGGCCCGCACCAGCCGGGCGATGTAGTTGTCCGCGGCGTGGTAAGGCACCCCGCACATCGGCACGGCATTCCGCTTGGTCAGGGCGACATTGAGGATCGGGGCGGCGGTCTTCGCGTCCTCGAAAAACATCTCGTAGAAATCGCCCAGCCGGTAGAGGAGCAGCACGTCGGCGGGCAGCGAGCGGCGCATCGCCTGGTACTGCGCCATCATCGGGGTGAGCGTCGGTGCGGACATCTGCCGCCGAGTCTGGAGAGCGCCGGGCGGGGAGGCAAGGGGCCGGTTCACCCCGCTCTCCCGGCAGGTCGTTTTGCCGCGCGGCAGGCCGCCGCCGGGGGCTGCGGGAAATCCCGCATGTCGGGATCCCGGGGCCCTCCCTTGACAGTACGGCACGGCGAACGCTGTATGCGCGTGCGTATGAAGAAATTGATTTTCCCCGCGATGCTTCTGGCGGCGTCCTTCTCGATGCCGCTGCCGGTCCGAGCCGACGATTCTCCCCTGGCCAAGGAAATGGAGAAGCTGGACGACGCCTACAAGGCCTTCCGCCGTGAGACGGATGTTGCGAAAGGTGCCGCCGCGGCCCGCGAGGCCCAGGGAACGGTGCTGAAGGCGATTCCGATCGCCCCGGCCATGGTGGAAAAGATGCCCGCGGGCGAGGCGAAGGACAAGGCGCTGGCCGCCTACCGCACCCAGATGGGCAAGCTTTTCGTCTCCCTCTGCGAGGTGGAATCCGCTTTCCTGGCAAACGATCTGGACGCCGTGGCCAAGCTGGTGGCCGAACTGAGGAGCGGGAAGAAGGAAGGCCACGACGCCTTCATGGAAGAATAATTCCGCCGGTGTTTTCCAAGGCCCCGTCCGCCTGGCGGCGTGCGGGGCTTTTTCGTGCCCGGAGGTTGTCGCCCGTCCCGGAATCCGAACCGGGAGGGGGGATTACGGCTCCACCACGACAGGCGTGCCCTTGGCCACCTTGCCGTAAACGATCGGCATCACGGCGCGAGGTCCGCGGATGCAGGCATGGGAGACAGGGCGGCGCGAACGCGGGATATTCCCGATGTGGTGGCCCACCCCGTCCCAGGTGAGGCGCATCCAATAGGGCATCGGCGCTCCGGCGAATTTGCCGCCCTCGGGGACCGGATCCTTGCGGGAGTCGGCATCGGAATTCACCACGTTGCCTTCCGCATCGTAGATTTTCCCGTAGGCGTTGGAGACCTTGTTCTTTTCCTTTTCCAGGATCTGGTAAGTGCCGGGCGGGGTCGGGTGCGAGCTGCGGCCGCTGGAAACGGGGTAGTCGATCACCACTTCTTCCCCCTTCATCAGGAAGGCCCGCTGTTTGGAAAGGGAGATGACGAGCCGGGAATTCTCCGCCGTGGTCAGGGGGAGAAGCTGGTCGTTTTTCCAGATCTTCATGGTCTTCGGGTAGTCCCGTTCCGCCTTGAAGTGGTCGTAAGTTCCGGGCGGGAAAGGATTTACCGGCTGGCCTTGGGAGTCCACCGGCTTGCCGTCCGGCCCGAGGGTCACGGACTTGCTGGCACAACTGGCGAGGGCAAGGGTGAGCAGGCCTGCAAGCAGGCAGGTCAGGGACGATGGGTGCATCATGGGACGGCTGGCGGGCGGTCTATACCCCGACTCCGCACGACCTGCAACCTCTTAACAGCTAGGGCGGATCCAGAGAATCCGCGCGCTGGAGCAGAGAGGAGGCGGCTTCCTCGTTGCGCTTTTCCTGCCGCCAGATGCCCGCGAGGCGCCGCAGGGCGGC
Source organism: uncultured Verrucomicrobiaceae bacterium (assembly GCA_965651965.1). Lineage (GTDB taxonomy): Bacteria > Verrucomicrobiota > Verrucomicrobiia > Verrucomicrobiales > Akkermansiaceae > Haloferula. The sequence goes on from CBFGVD010000171.1 coordinate 4,023, forward strand.
CGCTGTTTCCTTCCGCCGTTCCGCCGGAAAGGCGCGGATCGCGGCCCGCAGACGGGCCTCCGCGGCGGGCGTCTGGCCGTTTTCCAGCAGAACTTCGGCGAATTCCTGGAGGAAGACGGGGTCGGAGGCGGGACCTCCTTCGCCGGAGAGGTTCTCGGCCTCCCGGAAAAGCAGGGTGGCCCGCGGGCGGGTTTCGGGATCCCGGCGGCTTGCCACGGCCAGCTTGGCCGCCAGCTCCGGGTCGGATTGGTTGAAAAAGACCGCCTTTTCCAGCAGCAGCCGCGCTTCCCGGGCTTTGTCGTCGGCCAGGAATTCCTCCGCGAGAGCCAGGAATTCCGCGGGATCTCCGCCGCGGAGCTTGAGGGCCTCCGCGGCATGGGGCCGGGCTTCCGCGGTGCGGTCCTGCTGGCGGTAGAGCTTGGCGAGGGATTGGTGGGCAAGCGCCTGCCGCGGATCGATGGCGACGACCTCGCGCAGGGTTTTCTCGCCCTCTTCCTCGCGGCCGGCGGCGAGCTGCAGGATACCGAGCCGGATCCTGAGTTCCAGGGAGGCCGGGGCTGCCGCCACGTGGGAAGCCAGGATCTCCACCGCCTCCGGCAGGCGGCCGGTGGTGCGGAAATGTTCGCTGGCGGTCCGCGCCAGCACGGGATTCCCCGGCGAGCGGGCACATGCCCCTTTCAGGAAGTCATCCATGCGGGCCCGCGCGGCGGCATCGTCCTTCGGGAAAAGGGTCCGGGCCATGTCCACCGCCATCAGGGTTTCCTGCGCGCCGGCATCCGGCGCGGCGAAGGACTCGAAGATCGCCGTGGAGCGGTCCCGCTGCTCCAGCCCTTCATAGATGCGGAAGAGGCGGCTGCGGATGGCGGGGTGCCCGGGGAATTTTTCCAAGGCGGCTTCCAAGGTGTCGCGGGCCATCTTCGCCGCGAAGTCGTCGTCCGGCGTGCTATTCCGCAGGAAGTCGGCATACGCGAGCTGGGCATCCAGCCGCTCCGGGCTGGCCTTGGCGAATTCCCGGTAAAGGGTGGAGGCCCCTTCGATATTTCCGGCCGCGCGGTGTTGCTCCGCCACGCGCGTCATCAGCGGGAAGGCTGCGGGATCGGCGGCACGGGCCTTTTCCACCGCGGCCGCGGCGGCTTCCTCGTCGCCGCGCTCCCCGGCGAGGATCCCGTAGGCGAAATCCAGCCGCGGAGAGGCCCCCGCGGCCAGGGCTGTGGCGATCCAAAGGAGGGGGCCGGGCTTCATGAGATTGGGAAATCCAAGCCGAAGCCCGGCGGGAGGTCAAACCGCCGCTCCGCTCAAAAGGCCCAATCGTGCTTGTCCAGCTCGCAGATGCAGGCCACGAGCAGATCGATGGACGCCTGGAGGTCCTTCTTGTGGACCGTCTCGATCGTCTGGTGGATGTGGCGGGTTGGCACGGATACGGCACCGGCGATGGAACCGCCCGGGACCATGCGCTGGAGCCCCGCGGTATCCGTACCCCCGGCGGAGAGGATTTCCGGCTGCCACTGGATCTTGTGCTTGTCCGCCGTCTTTTTCATGTAGGCGACCATGCGGTAGTCGCAGATCACGGAGCTATCCATGATCTTGATGCCGGTGCCCTCCCCGAGCGAGGTACAGCGCTCGTGCGGCGTGGAGCCGGGGACATCGTAAGCGATGGTGGTATCCAGGCCGAAGCCGAAGTCCGGCTTGATCTCCAGCGCGGAGGCGTGGGCACCGCGCAGGCCCACTTCCTCCTGGACGGTGAAGACGGCGTAAAAGTCGTAGGCGGGCTTCTTGCGGGATTTTTTCAAGGCCCGCAGCGCCTCGATGAGCAGGAAGACGCACACGCGGTTGTCGAGCGATTTCACGTTCACACATTCGCCCATCTCCAGCAGCGGGCTCCAGCGGGTGACGGAGTTGCCGACTTCCACGTATTTGGCGACCTCCTTCTTCGGCAGGCCGGTGTCGATGAAGTAATCGGTGATCTTGGCGGCCTTGTTCCGGTCCTCCGGCTGCATGATGTGGGTGGGTTTCGCACCCATCACGCCAAGGATATCCTTCTTCCCGTGGACGATGACCCGCTGGGAAGTCAGCGCCTTCGCGTCGAAGCCGCCGAGGGGATTGAAGCGGATGAAGCCCTTGTCATCGACATGGGTGACGATGAAGCCGATTTCGTCCATGTGTGCCGCGGCCATGGAGCGTTTGGCGGACGAGCGGCCTTTTTTCAGGGCGACGACATTGCCCATGTTGTCCACCCGGATCTCGTCGGCCAGATCTTCGATTTCTTTCAGGACGAGTTCACGGATGACTTTTTCAAAGCCCGGCGCGCCGGGAGCTTCACAGACACGGGCAAGCAGGGCGACATCGATGGCCATGGGCCGGACGCTAGGAGACGAGGTCCGGCGGTGAAAACCAGAAAACCGCCGGATTAGCGGGATTTTTCGCCGCCTTCATTTGCTACAAGCCCGGGGAAGAAAGCCTGCAAGTCGAGGGGATCGCCGGTTTCCCGCTGGATCTCGAGAAGGCGCTGGAAAAGCGGCACGGCGAGGGCCTTTCCGGCCTCCGTACCGATCAGGTCCGCCTTCTCATCGGGATCGGTCCGGAGGTCGAAGACCCGCGCCACCTTCGCCTGCGGGTAGAGGATGAGCTTTTTTCCGTCCCGCTCGATCATGCGCTGGAGATCGCGGTACGCGCCGATCGCGGCGTCGCGGCGCTTGCCACGCCCTTCCCAGAGCGGGCGCAGGTCCTGGAAGCCGACTTCAGCGGGGATCCCGCTGCCGGCGAGCGCGAGGGCCGTCGGCATGGCATCCTGGAGATACACCGGGGCATCGCTCTTTTTTCCGGCGGGGATTCCGGGTCCCGCGACGATGAAGGGCACGCGCACGCTGGCGTCGTAGAGGTTCTGCTTCCCCATCAGGCCGTGCTCGCCGCAGGAGAGGCCGTGGTCCGCGGTGAAGAAGACGCAGGTGTTCTTTCCCGCCGGGCTTTTGTCCAGTGCATCGAGGATCCGGCCGATCTGAGTGTCCAAGTGGGTGATGGCGGCGTAATATTCCCGGCGGTGGGTCCGCACCGCGTATGGAGTGCGGGGGAAAGGGGCCAGGTTCTCGTCCCGCAGGCCCTTTGCCGCGCCAATGGCCGC
>CBFGVD010000172.1:0-7106 GCA_965651965.1 uncultured Verrucomicrobiaceae bacterium
CACTGGACGTTGAAGGGCATCGACCGCGCGATCCGGGACATTTACCGCGCGGCGGGCCATTCGTCCTACAGGGACTACGAGCTCATGATCTATTCCGATCACGGGCAGGAACACACCGTGCCCTATGCCCGGAAGCACGGCCGGGATCTCGACGAAGCGCTCGGCGTGGTCTTCGCCCGCGGCCCGCTGGACGGCAGTCCGGTGTGGATGCGGCGCATGCCGGAGCTGCTGGGCGATACCCTGGACCGTTGCCGGGTGTTGATGGGCGCGAAGCAGGAGGGCACCTGCAGCGACGGCGCGCCCGACCCGGGGAAGGAGATCATCGTCACCGCCATGGGGCCGGTCGGCCACATTTACCTCCCGCGCCTGCCCGCCGCGGCCGAGATGGAAGCCTACGCCCGGGACATGGTGGCGAAGGCCGGCATCCCGCTCGTGCTGTGGAAGAAGCGGGACGGCGGGGCCTTCGCCATGAATTCCCGCGGCCTGTGGTCGCTGCCGGAAGACCGGGCCCGCGTGATCGGGGAGGATCATCCCTTTTTGGACGAGGTGGCGGCGGATCTCGCCGCCCTGTGCCACCACCGGAATGCGGGGGATTTCGTCATCAGCGGCTGGGACCCCGAATCGCGGCCGCTGAGTTTCCCGATGGAAAACGGCGCGCATTGCGGTCCCGGGCCGGAGGAAACCCGCGGTTTCCTCCTCGTGCCGGACCGCATCCGCCGCTGGCATGTCTCCCACCTCGCCGGCACGGGCGGCAGGGTCCGGGGCGAGGACCTGCGGAAAATCGCCCTGCACTTCCTGGGGAAGGAGGGAGAGCGCGTGGAGCGCGTGCCGGAGCTTGCGGGGCGGCAGAAGGATCTGCCCCTGCGCGTGATGACCTACAACATCCACAGCTGCGTGGGCATCGACGGCAAGATCCGGCCGGAGCGCGTGGCACGGGTGATCAACCACTTCGACCCGGACATCGTGGCGGTGCAAGAGGTGGATGCCCACCGGCCCCGCAGCCGCGGCCACGATCAGGCCCGGCTCATCGCGGACCATCTGCGGATGGACCATGTCTTCCAGGCGATGTTCGAAGAGGAGAAGGAACGCTACGGCATCGCCATCTTTTCGCGAGTCCCGTTCCGCATCGTGAAGGCGGCGCACCTCACTCCCGCGGTGCCGCGGCTTTTCCGGGAGGCGCGCGGGGCCATCTGGCTGCGGGTGGAGCCGGAGGAGGGGGAGCCTTTCCATTTCATCAATACCCATTTCGGCCTGGGGCGGGAAGAACGCCGGAAACAGGCGGAAGTCCTGCTCGGCCCGGAATGGCTCGGCGGCATCGGCGCGGAGGAACCGGTGATCCTGTGCGGGGATTTCAATACCGGCCCGCGTTCGCCGGTTTTCCGGCGGCTCCAGGGCCGGTTGCGCGACGCCCAGCTCCTGGCCGCGGGCCACCGCCCGCGGGCCACCTTTTCCTCGGTCAAGCCGCTGCTGCGGATCGACCACGTTTTCGTGAGCCGGCATTTCACCATCGAGGCCATCGAGCGTCCGGACACGCCGACCGCGGTGATGGCATCCGACCACCTGCCGCTCTGCGCGGAACTAACCTTGCATGCAGACGAATCCTGAGCCCGTGCGCCGGTTGCGCCATCCCTGGAAGCTGGCCTTCGCGCTGCTGGCTCTGGCCGCCGTCGCCTGGTTCCTCTACACCCACCGCCACGATCTGGACCGGGAAACCCTGATGGCCTACGGGGAGTCCATCCACGGCCCGGGTTTCCTGGCTGCTTTCTTCATTCTGCCGCTGGCAGGTTTTCCGCTTAGCATCTTCCTGGTGCTGGCGGGCGTGCGGTTCGGTCTGGGAGGCGGGATGGCAGCCGCGGCCGCGGCGATGACCTTCCATCACTTCGCGGCCTTCCGGATCGCCCACGGACTCTTCCGGGACCGCGTGCGCGAGCGCATGGAAAAAGCGGGCTACGGGATTCCCCCGATCGACCCGAAGCACCGGGTGTGGTTCACCGCGCTTTTCGCGGCGCTGCACGGCCCGCCCTACGTGGCGAAGCTCTATCTGCTCGCCCTCACGGACGTGCCCTTCCGCATCTATTTCTGGATCGGGGCGCCCATCTACATCGCCTTCTGCGCGATCCCCGTGGGCGCGGGCAGCGCGGTGGTGGATTTCAACCCCACGTGGTTGTATGTCCTCACCGGCGCTACCGCGCTGCTGCTGCTGGCCGGCTACCTTCTCAGGCACCGGCTCGCCCGCGCGATGGGGAAGGGTTCTTGAGGGCTGCAGGTCATTCCGCGTCGCCGGGGTTGTCGGCGGGAGTATCCGGCTCGGTCGGTCGGGTGTCCTTGCCCGCGCTGCCGGCCGGGGTTTCTTTCGGGACCGCATCCTTTGAAATGCCGATCACCCCGGCTCCGATCCGGTCTCCGGCATTGCCGCTCGGCTGGCCTCCGTCGTCTTCCTTGGCATGGACGATGATCGCCCGGCCCAGGATGCAGCGGGGGCCGGGAGACAGCGTCAGACCCTTCACGGTAATTTCCAGCGTGGCGTTTCCGGAGCCGTCGCTTTCGAGATTGCCCAGGTCTCCGCCATGGCGCTCGTCCGTGTCCGGCAGGGCGTGCGGGTGCCCGTCGGGGTTGAAGTGATCCCCCGCGCTGGTGGCATCGTCGCTGCCGAGATCGCCGAATTCGTGGATGTGGATGGCGTGCTTCGAGTCGGGATTCAGGCCGCCGATCTTGGCCGTGATTTTCACCCCTCCCGGCGTGGAGTCGAAGACGACGGTGCCGCGGACCTTGCTATCGCCGACGGGGCGAACCGCGGCGACGAGTTTCGTGATCTTTGCCGCGGTGGCGGATGCATGCCGTGCAGCGTCTTCCTTCTGGCCCATCGCGGGCAGGGGTGAAAGCGCGAGCGAAAGAGCCAGCAAGCAGCGGGGGATGGTAAGCGTATGTTTCATGATCGTAATCGGATTTCGGGTTGGGACGCGTGTTGCTTCGGTTGGGTCGCGTGCCGAGGGATTCCTCGCAGGGGCCATGCCGCCGCTTGGCGACCATCTTGCAGGGCATGCGGTGCCCAAACTCCCGTTTGAACGTGCGGGACGCACCGGTTGGGCGCGCAATTTGCCTTCCCAGCATGCCTCACCCTTGCTCCCTGCCGGAGCTGTCCTGGAATCGGGGATCGTGGCGGTGATCCTTCCCGTTCTCGATCATCGGCGCGCAGGCCGCGATGGACAGGGCGGTGCAGAGGGCGGCGAGGAAAAGGAGCGTGTCTTTCATGGCTCCTTCGTCCCAGCGGATCCGATGCCGTGCGCCCTTGGTATGGAGATTGCGAAAGGATGCGAAGCCCGTGCATCGCCCGGGCAGCAACCGAAAACCAACGACCATGAAGACCACGATCCCGAAGATTTTCTTCCCCGCCGCCCTGGCGCTGGCCTTGCCGCTCGCGGCACAGGTCACGCAGACCACCGAGAAAACCGAGGTGCGGGAAAACCCGGACGGCAGCGTGACGGAGCGCAAGACGGTCACCACCAGGACCTTCAACCCGCAGGTAAGTTCCCGCGTGGTGAAGTACTTCGATCCCTATAAAACCGAACAGTATGGCTTGCCGCGGGGCTTGTTCGCGAACATCGAAGTCAGCGAGATCCCGGAGACCTGGCGAACCCGTGCCATCGCGCCGGGCGTGGTGGTGACCGAAAAGGAGCGCCCGTATCTGGTTGCGGCCCCGGCCCCGCTCGTGAAGCTGCTACCCCCGGTGGAGACGACCAAGGTCCGCTATTACGTGGCAGGAGGGAACGTGGTGGCCGTTGACGAGGAATACCGCGTCGTCGATTCGATCCGGATTCCTTCCGTGAAGATCGTGGTGGACGAGTGAACCCGGCGGAACCCGCGAAACCCCATGGCCCGCTCCATCTGGAAAGGATCCATCGCCTTCGGGCTGGTGAATATCCCCGTGTCCCTGACCGGAGCGGAGGAGCGCCCCGACATCCAGCTCCACATGGTGGATAGCAAGAACCACGCGCGGATCCGCTACGAGCGGGTGAATGCGGATTCCGGGGAGGAAGTGCCCTGGGACCGCATGGTCCGCGGCTACGAATATGAAGAGGGGCGCTTCATCCTGCTCTCGGAGGAAGAGCTCGCCGCGGTGGAGCCGAAGCTGACGAAGACGATCGAAATCTCGGATTTCGTCGCTCTCGACGAGATCGATCCGCTCCTTTTCGACAAGCCCTATTACCTCGAGCCGGAGAAACGGGGGCGGAAAGCCTACGCGCTGTTGCGGGAAGCGCTGCGGAAATCCGGGAAGGCGGGCATTTCCCGCGTGGTGATCCGGACGCGGGAATACCTCTCGGCGATGTTTGTGCGGGGGGACGTGCTGGTGCTCATGCTGTTGCGCTTCCCGCAGGAGATCAAAGCCGCCTCCAAGCTGGACCTGCCTTCTTCCCGGGACAAGGAGTGGCAGCCGGGAAAGCGGGAGATGCAGCTCGCGGAGCGCTTGATCGGCGAAATGACCGCGAAATGGAACCCCAAGGATCACCACGACGAGTACCGCGAAGCGTTGATGGGATTCATCGAGCGGAAGATCCGCAAGGGAGACACCGTGGAGGACGTGAAGGAAGGCGAGGAGGGGGAAGAGACGCCCGCGGGGAAAATCGTCGATCTGGCGGATTATCTGGAGCGCAGCGTGGGCCGGAAGAAACAACCCGCCGCGAAGAAAAAGGCGGTAAAGAAAACCGCGAAACATGCCCGCAAAACGCCAGCCCGCAAAACGGCGCGCAAAAAAGCGCGCTCCGCTTGAAGAATACCGGGAGAAGCGGGATTTCGGCCTGAGCCCCGAGCCGCCCCCCGGCCGCGGGAAAGTGGGGGGCAGGATTTTCGTCATCCAGGAGCACGACGCGCGCTCGCATCATTTCGACCTGCGGCTGGAGATCGACGGCGTGCTTGCAAGCTGGGCCGTGCCGAAGGGGGTGCCGGAAGAGACCGAAGCGAAACGGCTGGCCGTGCACGTGGAGGATCATCCGCTGGCATATGCAGGGTTTTCAGGGCGCATCCCGGAGGGGCACTACGGCGCGGGAACCGTGAAGATCTGGGACGAAGGCGAATGGGAACCCTTGCAGCGGGATTGGCGGAAGGCTTACGAATCGGGAAAGCTGAAGTTCGTGCTCCACGGCAAGCGCCTGGAGGGGCCGTATCTCCTGGCGAGGATGAAGGAAGAGCCGAACTGGCTGCTGCGCAAGCTCGAGCCCGCGACGCATCCGGTCCCGGGACGGCGCGCGAAGGAAGAGGAAGTCCCGGCATTCGTGACCCCGCAGCTTTCCCGCCCGGTCGCCTCGGTGCCCCGCGGCAAGGAATGGATCCACGAAATCAAGCTGGACGGCTACCGGCTGATCGCGGTCCGCCGGGCCGGCAAGGTGCGGTTGTACACGCGGAAGGAGTTGGATTGGACCGCCCGCTTCGCCGGGGTGGCCGCCAACCTGGAGAAGCTTCGCGGCGGGGACTTCGTGATCGACGGGGAGGCCGTGGTTTTCGATTCGCGCGGGCGCTCCCAATTCGGCCTGCTGCAGGAAGCCCTGGGCGCCGGCAAAGGCGGGGACATCTCCTTCGTGGCGTTCGACCTCCTGAACACGGGCGGGGTGAACCTCCGCAGGATGCCGCTGGCGGAAAGGGTGAAGCAGCTCGCCGCCATTGTTCCGGAGGAGAAAGGGGCGGTGCGGAGATCGAAGGTCTGGCGCGCGGACGAAGGCGCGGATTTGTTCAAGCAGGCCTGCCGCCTCGGCCTGGAAGGCATCATCAGCAAGCGCGCGACGGCCCCCTATGTGCCGGAAAGCCGGCGCGACTGGGTGAAATCGAAGTGCCGGCCGCGGCCGGAAATCATCGTCTGCGGCTACACCGCGCCGCGGAATTCCTGCCCGGCTTTCGGCGCGCTGGTGCTGGGCTCCTGCGAGAACGGGAAACTGGTACCCCGCGGCAAGGTCGGCACCGGTTTCTCCGCGGAGACCCGGCATGCCCTGCTCCGGAAGATGAAGCCGCTCGCGGCCGGGCGGGCTCCGTTTTCCTACCCCGGAAAGGACGTCACCTGGCTGCGGCCGGAATTGATCGCGGAGGTCGAGTTCGCGGAACTCACGCGGGACGGGGCGATCCGCCAGGGCAGTTTCGTGGCCTTGCGGGAAGACAAACCGGCGGCGGAGGTGCATCTTGATCCCGTGGAAAAAGCATCGGCGAACGGCAAGGATGCCTCCGTGGCGGGCATCGGGATCAGCCATCCGGAACGCCTGGTGTACCCGGCGGAGGCGATCACGAAGCTGGAAGTGGCGCGCTACTACGAGCGGGTGTCCGGGTGGATCCTGCCGCATGTGGAAAACCGCCCTTTGGCGCTGCTGCGCGCTCCGGACGGCATCGGGGGCGGGACCTTTTTCCAGAAGAGCTTCAAAGGGCATGTACCGCCGCATGTCCGTATGAAGACGCTGGCCGACGGCACGGAGGTGATCCATATCTCGTCGCTCAAAGGCCTGGTTTCGCTCGTCCAATACGGCGTCATCGAGATCCATCCGTGGGGGTCCTCGCTGGTAAATCCGGAGAAGCCGGACCGCCTGGTTTGGGATCTTGATCCCCATGCATCGGTTCCTTGGGAGGAGACCCTGGGCACGGCCTTCCTGCTGCGGGATTTCCTCGCGGAGCGCGATCTGGCCACCCAGGTGAAGACATCCGGAGGAAAGGGGCTGCACGTGGTGCTTCATCTCAGGCGGAAGCATGGGTGGGACGAAATGAAGCCCTTCGCGAAGGCCGTGGCAGCCGCCGTGGCGGAGCAGAATCCGCTGCGCTTGACCACGCAATCAAGCTTCGCGAAGCGCGGCGGGAAGATCTACATCGACTGGCTCCGCAACGGTCGCGGGGCCACCTGCATCGCCCCTTGGGCCTTGCGCGCGCGGCCCGGTGCCCCCGTGTCCATGCCATTGGATTGGGCGGACCTCCCCGGTCTCCCGCGGGAGGGCTTCACGCTCCGCGAGCCGGCGGGCATCCCGCGGGATTGGTCGGATCTCCGCCCGCAGGATATACCCGTCTCCCTCCTCCGGGAGTTGACCGGCCGCTGAGGACGGTTCAGGCGGCAGCCGCATTGTCCACCACGCCTTCCACTC
>CBFGVD010000173.1:0-7073 GCA_965651965.1 uncultured Verrucomicrobiaceae bacterium
GTTCACGGTGTAATACGCGCGCCACTCCGGGTCGCCGGCCTGCACCGGCGGGTAGAGGTTTTTCACCGGCCCGGGATCGTTGACGCCGGTGCCCCACAGGAAGCGGAAGGTCATCATCGCCTTGTCCCGGTCCAGCAGCCCGGTCAGGAAGGCCAGTAGGTTCCCGCACACGTCGCAGCGCCAGCTGAAGCTGAAAGGGGAAACCTGCGCCACGAGGTAGCGAGCATCTCCCAGGGAATACTGCGTGTCCGTGAAACTCAGGCCGGGATTCCCGTCTCCCCGCACCGTGGTCGGCCAGAAGGTCCGCATGAATTTCTCCCGCACGAAGACGGCGTGCTTCCGGTAGTCCTCCGCCTTCTCCTTTTCCCCCAGCCGGTCCACCAGCCGCGCGTAGCAATCCAGGCTGCGGTACCACAGCACCTCGTCATACAAAACGTGATAGCTGAAGCCGAACAGGTCCGCCCAGTCGCTCGCCTCCGGGATTTCCAGCAGCCCGCAGTTGTTGGAATCGTGCGCGGAAAGCCAGTCCATCGCCTTCTGCAGGCGGTGCACGTGCCGTTCCGCCAGGGACCAGTCGTCCCGCGCCTCGCAGATGTGCACCAGCCCGATGATGATCCACATCACGCTGTCGATGCTGGCGATCCCGCCGACCCCCGCGTACTCCGCCTCGTCGGTGTCGATCCTCACGTTCGCGGGGATCTGGCCGTTCGGGCCCTGCTTGGAGAGCAGGGTCTCGAAGGTGTCCGTCTGCGCCTGGCGGATGTCCTCATCCTCCAGGTCCAGGGTCCACAGCGCCGTCAGCGCCCCGTCCCGCGCCCACACGGAGCGGTAGTTCTCATCGGTGCCATACACCGCGTTGTCCGTGAGGGAACAGGCGCTGAAGCCCTTCGGCGTCACGTTCTTCCTTACCACGGAGATCGCCTGCAGGTAGCCCTCCGCCAGCAGCTCGCGTTCCGAATCGCTCAACGCTCGGTATTCCTCGGGGCGAAATAGAATCCTGGACATGACATGTTTGCTTGCGTTTCCCGTGCCAGTTCACGCGCCGGCATTTTCCTCCGGCATCCGGTAGATCCCGCGGAAACGCTCGAAGACCGCCAGGGTCCGCCGCGCGATCCCGGTCCAGCCGAACTGCCGCCGCGAGAACCGCGCCCCCTCCAGCGAAAGCCGCTCCCGCAGCCGCGGGTAGCGCAGCGGCATCCCCAGCATCGCGGCGAATTCCTCCGGCTGCTTCGGGTCCGCATACAGCGCGTGCGTGCCGAATTCCACCGCCTCGTGCAATCCGCCGTGCACCGTCGCCACCGTCGGCGTGCCGCAGGCCATCGCCTCGATCGCCGTCATGCCGAAGGGCTCGTAGCGGGAGGACAGCGCGAAAACGCCCGCCGCACGGTAGTAATCCGCCATTTCCTCGTCCGGCACGTAGCCGATCCAGCGCACGTGCCGCGCCACCTTCAGGTCCGCCGCCAGTTGCTTCCACTTCTCCACCCGCTCCCGGTCCCGGTCGGACCCGGCCCCGACGGCGAGTTGCAGCCGCGCCTTCGGCACCAGCCGCCGCAGCGCGGGCAGGCTGGAGATCAGCAGGTCGATCCCCTTGTTCGTCGCCGCCCGGGCCACGCAATAGACGTCGTCCGGAGCGAAGCCGATCCGCTCCCGGATCGCCTGCACCCGCGCCGGCTGCGCCGGGGTGAAGCGCTGCTCGTCCATCCCCGGCGGGATCAGGGTCACATGGTCGCGCGGGATGCCGTAGTCCTCGTGGATCAGATCCACCTGTTGCTCCGTGGTGGCGATGATGTGGTCGCAATTCCGGTAAACGAGGAACTCCTTCTCGATCCGCTCGGCGAAGCGGTAGATCTTCTCCTCCCCCCCGCGGGAACCCTTCATGTCCTTCTTCTTCCACGACCCCAGGGAGTGCGGCGTGTGCACGTGCGGGATGCGCAGCTCTTCCGCGATCCGCTGCCCGGCCCAGCCCGCGTCCCAGTAGTGGCTGCTCACCACGTCGTAGCTCAGCTTGCGCCGGTTCACCTCCGCCAGGAAGTTCGTCACGAAATCCCGGAGCTGCCCGTACATGTCTTCCTTGCGGATGAATTCCTTCCCGCCGAAGGGGATGCGCCAGACGCGCAGGTTCGGGTTGATCTTGTCCATCTCCGGCTGCTTGCCGAAGCGCCGGGTCACCAGATCCACCCTGTATCCGAGCCGGGCGAAACGCTTCGCCAGCTCCAGGACGAACACCACCTGTCCGCCGGTATCCGGCTTGCCCAGCTCCGGCTCCGCCGAGACGTAACCGTGGATGGACAGCATCAGGATCGATCCTTGCGTGTGTGTTTTCGTAGCCATGATCTTTTTCACGTTCGGGAAATCGCCCCCCAGTGCCGGAGGCCCTCCAGGATGCCGCGGGCGCGCTCGCCCCGGGCGAAATAAGTGCGGTGCGGGTCCGCCCGCTCCAGAAGCTCCCGGCGCGCGTTCCCCACCGCGATCGCCCGCGGCGCGGCCTGGAACATCGCCAGATCGTTCGCCGAATCCCCGGAAACGACCAGCCGCTCCGGGGGCACGCCCAGCCTCTCCGCCATCCACAGCGTCGCGCGGTCCTTGCCCGCCGCCGCCGGGATCACGTCGAAATCGCTTTCCCCGGAGACGATCACCCGGCTCTCCGGGGCCGCCGCCAGCACCGCCGCCTGGAGATCCTCCCAGCGGGCGCGCGGCACGGAAAAGCTCGCCTTGAAAACCGTCTGCATCTCCTGCGGGTGCGCCCGCATTCCCTCCCGCTCCATCAGCTTGTCCACCGGCCAGCGGTTCCAGCCGGAAAAGCCGCGCGTCCACTCCGCCAGATCCTCCCCCTGCCACAGGATCTCCGTGCCCAGCGCCGTGATCACCCCGTCCACCCTCAGTCCTGCCGGGAAACCTTCCACCGTGCGCAGCACGCTCTCCCGCGGGCGGCTGGAATTCAGCACCAGCAGCACCCCGCCGCCTTCCCGCGCGAAGTCTGCAAGCCCCCCCTCATCGCCCGCAAGCGTGTCGTCCACATCGCTGACCAGCAACCATCGGGGTTCCTCCTCTTCTTCCATTCTTTCCGTGTCCGGGTGTCTCCCGCAGGCCGCTCTCCGGCGTCCTCATACCGGCCGATCCGGTGCGGGGTTTGATCCATTAGCACAAAACCCCCCGCCCGGCCAGCCGCGAATTCTGAAACGCTTCTGCCACCGGGGAAAAAAGTCCCCCTCCGGCTTCGCAAAGCCCCCCTCGTTCCGGCACCGGCCGGGCGAAATGCGAAGGGACTTTTCACATCGCCGCCCCGCCACCCGAAGACCATGATCGGAGCCGTGAAAAGCCGCTTCACCCGCTTCCGGAAAGCCCTGGCCTCCGTGGCGGTGGCGGTCCCGGTCCTCTATCTCCTCGGCTTCATCCTGCTCGCCTTCGGCTTGGGCTGGATATGCCTGGCCCCGATCCTCCCCGCTGCCGCTCTTCAGCTTCGCTTTCCCCTCGGGACCATCGCCCGCCCGGAAAAATGGTCCCCGCAGCCTTTTGGATTTTCGTGGAACCTGCTTTGGACCTTACCTCTCTTTCTGGCCGGAAATTGGCTCAACACCCAGCCGGAACTCCGCGGTGCGATGGATCGCCTGGGGGACGGACCACTGCGCGACTGGCGTGCCATCTCCGCCGCCACCTTATGGACCGCGGCATTCATCCGCTCCCGCTGGATCGAGGTCTCGCTGCTCGGCGACCGGACGATTTTCGATTACTTCAAGCGCGGGCACCTGAAATTGAAGGAAAGGGAAAGCCACAGACCGGAGAGCTTCTAGGATCGGAAGCCTGACCGCCGGAAACGGGCCACCCCGCTGCCCCTCAATCCCGGTCCACCAGATACGCGCAGATCACGCCGGGCCGGGCGAAATGCGAAGGGATCTTTTTCCCGTCGCCGCCCCGCCATCGGCCAACCATGCTTCATCCCGCGAAAAAACACTTCACCCGGTTCAGGCTCGCCCGCCGCCAAGCCGCTTGCGCGCGGAACACGCCTCCTGATAGTTTTGCTGAAATGAAATGTTTGCCGCTTTGCATCGCACTCCTGACCGCCGCCTTGTGCCGGGGCGAGGAAGTCCGAATCGATCACTATGAAATCACGCTGCCGCCGGGCCATGTCCACGTATCCAAAAAAGGGATCGACTCCTCGGTCGGGGAGATCCATTCGCGGGAGCAGGGCCTTCATGCCTGGTATGATGTCGGCGCCTCCGCCGGCTTGAAGACCGCCGATCCTTCCATGGATCTCGAACGGACGGAGACCCTGACGGTTCCCGCGGGCACCGGCCGTTTGCTCATCGGAAAGGCGGACAAAAAAGGCGAACGGCGCGTCCGCTTCGCGCTCCCCCCGGACTTCAACATCCATGCACAAGGCCCCGGGGCAAGCGTGACCGAAACCTTCAAGCGGCTCCTGTCCGGCATTTCCTTCCGCGATCCGGTGCCTGCGGATGCGCTCGACTTCATCACCGCCCGCACCGTGGAGGGGGGCAAGCAGGTCAAAATCACCGTCACTTTGACGGAAGATAAGCCCATCGACCGCGGGACGGCGCCGGGAACTTATAGGCTCCGCCGGTTTTCGCTCTATGAGTCCGGCATCCTCAAGGATCTATTCGCCCGGGCGGGAGACACCTGGGAAGCCACGATCGACGCCGACAAAGCGGCCGACACGGCCCTGCTGGTGGAGGGCGGCTTGGCCTTCGAGCGCGGGGTTCGCACGGCCCGCGCGATGGTCCCCGTGCCGGAGCTCCTGAAGCGGGCCGGTGCCGCCCCTCAATCCCGATCGACCAAATAAGCGCAGATCACGCCGGAGAGGATCGCCAGGCCGCAGAAGAGCGGCGCGCCGAAGAGGAACATGGCGACCCCGTGGCCGCCCGTGACAAAGGCGCAGAAGGAACCGGCCCCATAGACCAGCAGCGGCATCCCGATGCCCCAGAAGACCGGATTCCGCCCGGATACGAGCGAACCGGCGAGGCACACCGCGGCGGCCATCAGCATCGTGCCGCCCGCCATCGTGAAAAATTGTCCCAGCCGGCCGTGTTCGTCCGGCGCGAACCAATCCCCCGCCGCTCCGCCGAAAACGAGTGCCGCGGCCACCGCGATCACCGTAGCCACCAGGCCCTCCCGGGTTCCCTTCCACAGGCCCGGCGCGGACTCCGGCCCGTGCTGCCGCAGGCCCTTCTCCAGCTTCTCGCGCGAGCTCTCGCGCGCCGGAGGACGGGAGCCGCCCTCCATCATGCCGGATTCGCGCAGAAGAGCATCCGCCTGGGCGGCCTCGGGGAGGCCGTGGGAGAGGGGGGCATTGCGGGTCATCTTCATTGCCAATCGCAGTTTGTGACCGCGATTTTCAAAAAATGCAAACTATTTGAGATCAGGGATATCCCATCTCCCCGGATACTCCGGGATGACCGGCATTCATCTTATCCCGCCCGGAGGATCAATGTCCCGCCCGCGCCCGGCCCTGCCGGGAAAAGAGACCGTCGCTCAAAAAGGCGGTCATCACCCCCGCGGCGAAGGCCAGCCCCAGCATCAGCGGGGCGGCAAAAAGCATGAGGGATGCCCCCTCGCGCCCGAAGACGGCGGCCACCAGCACCCCGCCCAGATAAACCAGGAAGGGCGTGCCGATGCCCCAGCGGATCGCATTCCGCCCGAACAACAGGGAGGCACCCAGTGAAACGGCCGCACCCATGAAAAGCGAACCCGCCGCCAGCTGCAGCAGCCGGGCGAACAAGCTCCCCTCCGGGCCGAACCAATTCCCGGCGGCACCGCCGAAAAGCATGGCCGCGGCCAGCGTGAAGACCGAACATGACCAAGGGCAGCGCCGTGCGATCCACGTGGCCGGCTGCATTTCAAGCGCGGATTCCGCCGCCGTTGTTCTTGATCCCCCGATCATGGAGGGATTTGAAACACTAAATTCAAAATCCCGGCAAGCTTAATTAACCCGAAGTTTTTAGAAAATCGGAACATCTCCTTTTTCTGTAACCTTTTGCCGGGGCAGCGGCGTACCCGCGGCTGAATCCACGAATCCCATGAAACACGCGCTCCTTTCCCTCGTCGCCCTGGCGGCCGCCGCTCCTGCCGCCCCCTTGGATCCCGCGCGGATTCCCGCCGGGACCCAATGGCAGGTCCATGCCGATCTCGATGCCCTGCGGAGCAGCGAGACCGGGAAAATGATCATCTCCCGCCTCGACGCCATCTACGGGGTCAAGCTGAAGGCCGCCAAGCGGATGTTCTCCATCGATCCCGCCACGGACTTGCGGGGCATCACGCTCTACGGGAAAGACTTCGGCGACAAGACGGTGGTGGCCCTGATCCACGGCAATTTCGACCGCCAGCATCTGGAAGAGATCGTCGCCGCGGCTCCCGGCTACACCGCCGGGGAGCATGGAGGGCTCACGATTCACTCATGGCAGAAACGGGCCAAACGGGAGCAACATGCGGCCTTCGCGGCCGACGATCTGATCGTCTTCAGCCGGAACCGCGAGGCGCTTTTCCAAGCCATCCAAGTCCTCCAGGCGCAGGCTCCCGCCACGGACGAGCTCTCCTTTCCCGGGGAAGGCGGGTCGCCGCTGCTCGTGGCCGGGGCCCGCTTGGCCGGGCTTCCCCTTTACGGGGATAGCTCGAAGATCCTCCGGCTCGCCCGGACCCTGAGCCTTGCGGCAAACGAGCAGGAAGGGCGCTTTGTTCTCAGCGTCGCCGCGGAAAGCCCCGATGTGCCCAATGCGGACCGCCTGCGGCGCCTGCTGGACGGCATGATCGCCTTCCTGGAGGCAGGCGACGAGAAGTTCGAAGGCTTGGATCTCCGTTCCAGCGTCGCGGTGGTCCCGGACGAACCCGGCGTGCTCGCCACCGCCAGCCTGCCGGTGGCGGAATGGCTCGCCGTGGCGGAAAAGAAGATCGCGGGCATGGAGAAGAAATCCAAAACCCGGGATCAACTGCGCCTCCAAACGAAATAAGCCTCCTCCTTCCCGTCCTTGAGCCCGCTCCCCTGCCACGATGATCCGCTGCTCGCGAAACAGGCGCGGGAGGGCTCGTCGGCGGCATTCGGGGAGCTCGTGCGCCGCTACCAC
>CBFGVD010000174.1:0-7049 GCA_965651965.1 uncultured Verrucomicrobiaceae bacterium
CCACCGGGTAGAACGACCAGTCGGCGGCGGCGCTGCGGACGCGGTTGGTGTAGCGCAGCGGGGTGCCGGCGGCATTCATCGAGCCGTACTCGATGTGGTCGTCCTCCGAGCAGGTGTAGGCCGTGGTGCGGACGAGGCGGGTGCGCTCGGAAGCGGGGTAGAAAGGCATGCCGTGCTTGTCCTTGGGACGGGAGGCCGCCTTCTGGGCCAGCCCCGGGGACGGGGCGGCGGTGGTGTAGCCCCCGGCCGCGGAATGGCGGCTGAAAGAACCGCCCGAACTCTGGGCGTAACTCGTGGAGCGGGATTTCGAGAGGACCTTCAGGTCCGAATCCGAGGCGCAGCTCGAAAGGAACAGGGCGACAAGCGCGGCGGCGGAAGCGAGGCGGAAAGTCATGCGATTTTGGTAAAGCGAGCTTGATTGTCAATCGAACCGCGTTATTCGAGACTCGGGTATCTAGGGGATCGCGAGCGGGGTCGGCAATCCAAAAAACCACTGTTAGGAGCACTTCGCTGAAAGCTCGGCCTGTGCCACTTACGTAAAATCCACTTTTGCCGGATCTGTTATTTGAACTTTCCGGCGCGGGATGACATGACAGGGTAAATACCCGGGAGTCGGATTCTTCTACCTGCGCCGGGTGCTCAAGGCTGCTCCAGCGCTTTCAGGAAAGCGGCCTTTTTCTTTTCCACCGTCCGCCACTCCAGCTTGGTCAGTCCGCCTAGCGATGGCTCGCAACGGGAGATTTCATCCCGGGCCAGCCATCTCATTTCCGAGGCCCGGAGCCGGGCCAAGGAGGCAGTCAGGAAGACCACCAATGCCGCCAGCGGTGCCACCATGCTGCGGGCAAGGATCACGCCGCGGAGAGCGCTGTCTTTCGTCGAGAAGAGGATGGCACCGGCGTGCCAGAGCAGCCACAGCGCCGGGATGCCCAGGGAGATCGCCGTGCCGAGCAGGTAGTCGTCGTCGTTCCCCGAAAGACCGCGCACCGCTCCGGTCAGGGGAATCGCGAGTCCCGGAACGGCTGCCGCAAGCCAGCCGAAGACCGGATGGCGGCGGCCCAAGGCGACGAATGCCGCGCGCCGCGTGATCCGCCAGTAGATGGTCTGCATCAGCATCACGCCCGCGAAGAGGAGCGCGGCGAAGGCCTGGATGATGGCGGGCGGAAAAGGGAAGTGAGGCAGCCCGATATCCCGGCAACCCAAGGGGGTGAGCCGGGTGATGCCGAGATACCACGCGAGGGGAAAGACGGCGCCCAGCCCGAGAATCCAAAGGGTGTCTTTCCCATCGAATAGCGGCATCAACCCGGAAGCGAGGCCGTTGACCCGCCGCCCCCTCCGCCGGCTCTCGAAGCAGGCCAGGCAAAGGACCAGGAGAAGGAGAACGATGGAAACCAAGGCAAGGGCCTGATCCAGCAGCGCATACTCGGCATTTCTGCCGGGAGTGTAAATGGAGCTGTCCTCTTCCTGGACCGAATGTGCGCCGGTGGCCCACGCCATGACTCCCATGCCCCGGTCGCGGGTAAAGCCCGACGGAGGGCTTAAAGTGGACTGTATCCCTGTGACCTGACGGTCCAGTTTGGCTTCTTCCGCTGCCATTCCCAGACGCCCGGCGGCATTCGCCAGTTCCAAGCCTACCGAATGCAAGGCATACAGGCGGAAAAAGTCATTCGTATCGCCGGAGGATGCGATGAGCCCGGCTGTCAACTTCTCCCAGATGCCGATCAGATTCCGCAGTCCCTCCTTGTCTTTCGCTTTCTCCAGGCGGTCCGCTTGGATCTGGAAAAGGGATGAAACGATCTCGCGATGCCGGTAGGCGCTAAAGTCATGGCGCAGAAGCTGGGCGAAAGCGAGGAGGCCCGCTTCGCCGGCCAAAGTCTCGGGGCGTTTCACTTCCATCAGTTTGAGACGGATCCTGTCCCCCTTGTAATCGTGGAATCGTCCCGCTTTCGCGGCTTCCTCCAGGAGCGCGAGGGCTTCCCCGAATGCGGTCTCGTCCATGACGGCCGCGCCGGATGGATCGAGAGCTCGTGCAGCTTTCCGGAGTCCCTCCCCCGCAGGCCACATGCCGTTGCCCGGGTCGATCCGCTCCCAGGTTTGCCGGTAGTCCGGAGGTAACTCGGAAAGGCCCTTCACATATTCCTCGTAGGCCGCCGGGTCATCCGCAGGCGCTTCTCCATCCCCATCCGGCAGACCCATGTGAACTTTCGCGCCGCCGTGGTGTGCAGCCGCCATTTCCATCGCCGCCCGTGCTTCCCCGGTAAATCCGACCACGTGAAATGCCGCCAGCCCGGCGCAGAGGAGTCCCGTGATCCCCGCCGCGAGCACCTTCCCGCGGCCGGGGCCGGGCTTGGCCTTCGCCAGCCGCTCCGCCGCCGCTTCCAGGGCGGGACCCGGCGGGCCGGAGTAGGCCAGGCGTCCCATCAGTTCGCCGCGAGCCTCGTCCCGGATGCCCGGCTGATCCTCCAGCGGGCGGGTGGCGAGCTCGATGAAGCGGGTGGAAAGCGGGTCGTCGTTCATGGGAGATCCGCGAGGTATTGTTGCACGGCGGGGGGCACGAATTCCGCGTCCGTGGCCTCCTCCGCCGCGAGTTGCATCTGGGCGCGGATGATGGCGGGATCGACGGGCGGCCGGTAACCTTCGAGGCTGGCGCGCAGGGCATCGGCGGGGGCGGGAGTGCCGGTTCTCGTCAGGCGGTAGGCTTTCACCGCCAGCGCCTCCGCGGCTCCCGGCGTGAGCCACGGCGGCACCAGCGGGAGCAGGGCGGACTTCGCGGCTTCGTCCAGCGGCAGGCCGCGGCGCTTGCAGAGGGCGGCCAGCAGGACCATGCCCTCCGCCGCCGTGGCGGTCGGAAAGATCGGCACCTTCACATCGATCCGGCCCGGGCGCTTCAGGTCCACCTCGATCAGATCCGGGCGGCTGGAGGCCAGCACCCAGAGGATTTTCCCGCGGTTGCGCGTGTCGGACATTTCCGCGGCGAGCATCGAGTAAACCCTGCTGGAGACGCCGGAATCCCCCGTGCCCGCGGCGCGGCGGCCGAGCGCCTGGTCCGCCTCGTCCACGAAGACGATGCAGCGGCCCAACGCGTGCAGCAGGGCGAAGATTTTTTCCAGATTCGCCTCCGTGGAGCCCACCCAGCGGTCGCGGAAATTCCGCAGCGTCACCACCGGCACGCCCGCCTCTCCCGCCAGGCACTCGGCCAGGTAGGTCTTCCCCGTTCCGACCGGGCCGCAGAAAAGGTAGCCCATCGGCAGCGCGGCGGTATCGTCCTGCCGCCATAGCGCGAGGTCCTGGCGCAGGCGGACCTTAACGCCCTCCAGGCCGATCACGTCGTCCAGGGTGCGGTCCGGTTCCACGAAGTCGATCAGCTCGCCCGCATCGCGCTCCACGAGCGCCTTTCGCAGTTCGCCCAGATCCGTTTCTCCCAGCGGCACGGCGGCGTGGTTGCGGCGCCGCAGGAAGGCCTCCAGCGCGGCGATGGAGGTGCCCGCCAGCCGCGCGGCGATCCGGGTGAAATCCTCCGTCCGCTCCAGCGCCTTCGGGCACTCCGGCTTCAGCAGTTCCAGCGCGCCCGCCAGTTCGGCGGAGTCCGGCAGGGGAATTTCGATCTCCGCCGCGCGCGGGTTGCCGGCCACCAGCGGGTGCAGGTGGTGGATGCGGTCCGCAATCAGGAAGACCGCCTGCCCCTGGCCCGCAAGCGTGGTATCGCTGCCCCAGGAGCGGATGATGGAAGCGATGGCATTCAGCTCGTGGTTCAGGGATTGCGGCAGCACCGGCACGTAGAGCTGGGCATCCCGCAGGATCACCGCCACGGACACCGCCTTCGCTCCCACGGCGCGGAGATTCCGGGCGTATTGCAGGAAATGTGCGATCACCCGCACCGCGGGCAGCGGCAGGGCGGGCATGTCCCCCAGCTCCTTGAGGGACGGCCACTCGGAAAAGATCTCCTTCCCGCGCTCGACCCGCAGGCCCATGCCGGGATCGTACGAAAGCACCACCTGGAAGCGCGGCAGCAGCACCTCCAGCAGGTAATCGTTCAGGCGCCCCAGCTTCGCCCCGCCCGGCAGGCGCAGCAGCATGCGGTCCGCCACGTTCCCGTGGAGAATGAACTGGCCCGCCGCGCCGCTATCGTAGCGCGCGACGACTTCTGCGGCCCAGGCGGGAAGGGGAGCATCGGACATCGGCCGGAATCACAATGAGGGTGGCCGGGGATGTCGATGGGATTCCGAAGCCCCGGTCCGCTTCACGGTATCTTCATGCGGGCGGCCTGCTGCCCGTGGACACGTTTCCCGCCTATCTTGGTTTGACCGTTTTCCTCCCCGGCGGGATGGTCCGGGCGTGTTCCTGCCGCCCAAACGATCATCCTGGATCACCCGCACCCCAGCCGCGAGGCCGGGCCGATTCACGACCGCGAATACCTCCGAAGAAGAGATATTTGAAGACCTCGATGCCCCCGGCGGGGGGGCCGGCCTTCCCGGCGCGCCGGGCGGAGAGGATCATACCCCCGGGGTGATTCCCATCGATGAAACCGCGGTGGAACTGGGCGCGTTGCTCGGGCCCGGGAAGGTCTCCGTCCGCTCCGCGGATTTGGAAAGCCATGCTGCGGACAAATGGTACGCCCGCGAGTTGCCCGATCTCGTCGTCTTCGCGGAATCCACCCGGGATGTCTCGGAGACCCTGCGCTTCGCCAGCGAGCGGAATATCCCCGTGACCACCCGCGGCGCGGGGATCGGCTACGTGGGCGGCTGCGTGCCGGTGGAAGGCGGCATCGTCCTCTCCGTGGCGCGGATGAACAGGATCATCGAGGTTAATCCCGCGGACGGCGTGGCGGTGGTGCAACCCGGCGTCATCACCGTGGACCTGCAAAAGGCCGCGCGCGCCCTGGGCTGGGACTACCCGCCGGACCCCGCCTCGCTCAAGGAATGTTCGATTGGCGGAAACATCGCCACGAATGCCGGCGGCCCGCGTTGCCTGAAGTACGGAGTGACCCGGAACTACGTGCTCGGCCTGGAAGTGGTGCTGGCGGATGGACGGGTGATGCGCTGCGGCGGCCGCGTCCACAAGAACAAAACCGGCTTCGACCTCTGCGGCCTTTTCACCGGTTCGGAAGGCATGCTGGGCGTGGTCACGGAGATCACCCTGCGGCTGATCCCCAAGCCGCCCGCGCGGGCGATGCTGGCCGCGGTCTTCGGCGATTTCCCCGCGGCGGCGGGAGCGGTGCAGGAAATCCTGAACCGCGGCCACCTGCCCTCCGCGTTGGAGATCACCGACGGCTTCACCCTGGCCGCGGCGCGGAAGCGCCTGGGCGCGGACAAATTGCCGGATGGCGAGGCCCACCTGATCGTGGAGATCGACGGCCGCGCCGCAGCGGTGAAGAGCGAGATCGGCGAGATCGATTCCCTATTGCGCGAGCTCGGGGCCCTGCGCGTGGATTTGGCCGCGGACGAAGCGGCCTGCGAGGCGATCTGGCAGCTGCGACGCGAATTTTCCTACTCCCTGCGGGACACCGGCCTCACCAAGCTGAACGAGGACATCGTGGTGCCGCGTTCGATGCTGGTGGAGCTGGTGGAATTCGCCCGCCGCCTGGAGGAGGACACCGGCATCCCCGTGGCGTGTTTCGGCCACGCGGGCGACGGGAACATCCATACGAACCTGATGGTGGCCGGCTTCGAAGATCCCGATACCCGGGCCAAGGCGGAAGATGCGCTGGACCGGCTCTTCGCCTGGGTGCTGGACCACGGCGGCGCGATCACCGGCGAGCACGGCGTGGGCCTGGCGAAGAAGCCCTGGATCCGCCGGGCTCTCGGGGAGGAAGCCTTCGGCGTGCATCAGGCGCTGAAGGACGCGCTTGATCCGCACGGGATTCTCAATCCCGGTAAATTCCTGGATTGATCGGGGACAAGGCCGCCGCAGTCCAAAAGATCCGCCCGGGTTCACCGTTCTTCCACGGTGATACGTACTTTCCGTTTCGCGCCGCTGCGTCTGTCCGTGGCGATCAGGATATGTTCTCCGCTTTCCAGGCGTGCCACGGGTTCGGCGGGTCCGGGAGCGAGGCGCAGCGTTTCGCAGGACCACTTCGCGATGTCCGGCAGATTCGTGGCGAGGTGCAGCAGGCCGCCGTTCGGCAGCTCGGGATCGAGCAGATAGGTGGCTCCCTCGCGCGGGGCCAGGATGCGGAGCGGCGTTTCCGCCGTGCGGTCTCCGGCGAGGGCGTAGCGCGCCCCGAGGCGGTTGTGGGGCGAGGAAAACCACTCCGAGTAGGTGGAATCGAGCAACACCCGGCCCTGCGTATCGCGGTCGGACGGGGATGCCGGCAGGGGCCGCCGGTCGGCGGGAATGAGCTCCAGCTTCGCGCCCGTGTGACCTGCGGGCAGGGTCTTCCCGGTCAGGCGGTCCAAGGGGACATCGAGCAGGCCTTCCGGTCGTTCCGGCCACGCCGGCTCCGTATCGCGGTGGAGGCGCAGCATGAGGCGATGGAAGACCGGGCCCGCCCCGGCCACGCCGGAAAGGCCCTTCATCGGGGAGTTGTCGAAATTCCCGGCCCAGACGCCGACGGTGAATTCCTTCGTGAAGCCCATGCACCAGTTGTCGCGGAAATCGGAAGAAGTTCCCGTCTTCGCGGCGCAGCGGAAGGGTAGCTCCAGCGGGCCGCGACGGCCGAAGGACGGGGCGCGCGCGGCGGGATCCGCGAGGATGTCGGCGATCAGGTAGGCGGATTGCGGGGAAAAAAGGCCGGGCGGGCCGTGACCCGGCATCGCGCCGGGGTCCAGGGTGGCCGGGAAGTGCCTGCCGCCCCGGGCGAGCGTGGCGTAGGCATTGGTCAGGTCCAGGAGCCGCACGGGCGCATTGCCGAGCGTGAGGCCCAGGCCGTGCTTTTCAAATGAAGAGCCGCCGTCTCCCAGCCCGAGCGCGAGCATCAGTTCGTACAGCGGCCTCGGCCCGCCCAGATCGTTGAGGGCGCGCATGGCGGGCACGTTCAGGGAGCAGGCCAGCGCCTCCCGCACGCTCACCGGGCCGCGGAAGCCGCGGTCGTAGTTTTCCGGCGCGTCCAGGCC
>CBFGVD010000175.1:0-7044 GCA_965651965.1 uncultured Verrucomicrobiaceae bacterium
GGCCTTTTTTGTTCAAGTCTTGTGTCTCGGGTCTTGCGTCTATTCCGGGCTTTCGACCCCCAGGCGGCGGAGCCCGTCTCCCAGGGACTTGAGCAGGTGGTGGAGCTTGTAGCCCACGTTCCCGACGCTCAGGCCGGTGCGCTGGCTGATTTGCTCGTATTTCAGGTTCTCGTGGTATTTCAGTTCGATGAGCTTGCGGTCCTCCTCGCGGAGTTCCGCCAGGAGGAGGCGGACGGCTCCCGCGGCTTCCATCCGGGCGAGTTGCCCGTCGGGGCCGCGGGAGTCGTCCACCGCATCCGGGGGCTCCTCCCCGGACTCGCGCTTGTGATCGCGCAGGTGGTTCAGGGCCAGGTTGCGGACGGAGCGGTAGAGCCATGCCCGCGGGTGGGCGACCTCGTCCCAGTGCGCGTGGAGCCGGAGGAAGGCCTCCTGGACGAGGTCTTCCGCGGTTTCCCGCCGGCCGGTCAGGCCGTGGGCGAAGCGCAGCAGGGGGCTTTCCTCCGCCTCGAAGATCTGCCGGAAACTCGGTTTCTCCTCGTTCATCGGGGCGGAAGGCAGCGCCTGCGGCACTTCAATCACGGCTGGCGCTGCGGCGATTTCCATGCGGTTGGGGACGCAGTCTCATGGCTTTCATGGGAAAAGACACGGCGGCGGGGAAATCCTTGGGAAAATTTCCGCAAAATCCCGCGGCCGCCTGCCGTTTTCCCCATTTGTAAGGGATTTCCCGAAAGAACGGGGAAAAACTTCCGTGGCCGGGACCGGCCCGCCCGGATTTCCCCCCGCGGACTCATCCGCCTTGCAGGGCGGGCTCCCCCGCCCTTGAATCCCGCCGCGACCGGCGATGTTTTTGCTCAAGAAGGTTTTCCAACTGCGGGACAAGGCGAACCCGGAACACGAGAAGCCCTTCCTGGATCATCTGGAGGATCTGCGGGTAATGATCACCCGCACCCTGATGACCCTGATGATCTCCATGGTCGTCTGCTTCGCCTTCCAGGAGCAGCTCATGGCCATCCTGCGGAAGCCGGTGGAAGAAGTCCGCCTGATCCATGCCACCAGCCAGCTTCCCTCCGGCTCCGATCCCGAGATCGACCCGCAGAATTGGGAGGAGGCGAAAAAAATCGAGCGTGCCGCCCTCTCCCTGGGCACGGAACGCGGCGAGACCCTGCTCCGCCATTTCGATGCCGATACCGTCCGCCGGGTGGAACTGGTCCGCCTGCTGCGGGCCATGGCGGTGCTTCCGGAAGACAGCCGCGAGGGATTCCTGCAAGCGGTGAAGGCCGATGCCGGGCTGGTCGGGGTGGTGAACGCCCTGCTGGAAAAGGGTGCGAACCCGGAGATCGACACCCGCGGCAACCTGCAGCTCATGTCCGCGCTGAAGCCGACGGAGACCTTCATGCTCTCCATGAAACTGTCCTTCTTCGCGGGGATCGTGGTTTCCTTCCCCCTGCTGCTGCTTTTCATCCTCCAGTTCGTCCTGCCCGGACTCCACACGCACGAACAGAGGGTCCTGTGGCCCGCCCTCGCGGTCGGCTTCGGGCTTTTCCTCTTCGGCGTCTTCTTCGCCTACCTGGTGGTGCTGCCGCGGGCGCTGACCTTCTTCTTCGAGTGGGGGGCGAAGCTCGGGGTCTCGAACGACTGGCGGATCGGCGAGTACATCACCTTCGCCACGCAGTTCACCCTGCTCTTCGGCCTTTCCTTCGAGCTCCCCGTGGTGGTCATGGTCATCGTGAAGCTCGGCCTGCTCACCCACGAGACGATGCGCCGGACCCGCTCCTACGCGATCCTGGCGATCTTCGTGGTGGCGGCCATCATCACCCCCACCCCGGATGCCTTCACCCTCTGCCTGATGGCCGGGCCGATGGTGATCCTCTACGAAATGTGCATCTGGCTGGCCTACTTCGACGCGAAGAAGCAGGAGAAAGCCGAGGCCGAGGAGGAACGCCTGCGCATGGAGCGCCTGCTCGCCGCCCCTGATGACAAGGAGGGAGACGGCGCGGGCGAGGAGGAAGACCGCAGCGATCCCTGGGACCCCTCTTCCTCCGAGGAAGGCTGGAAAGCCGGGGAGGAAGCGAAGGAAGACGCCCCGGAGGACGACGAGCCGCCCCAGAGCATCCCGGACGAGGAGAAGCGCCGGATGTCGGATCTGTAAGGAAATTCCCGCCGGGCAATTTTCATTTTTCGGTTCTCGTTTTTCATTCCTCCCCCCAGCCTCCGGCGCATGCATTCCATGACGGGATTCGGCCGGGGCTCGGCCACGGCGGACGAAGGTACGGCCACGGTCGAAATCGCCTGCGTGAACCGCAAGCAGGCGGAAGTGGTGGTGCAAGCCGCCCGGGAATTCACCGAACTGGAGCCGAAGATCCGCCGCGCGGTGCTCAATACGATCTCCCGCGGCCGCATCCAGGTGACGATCCAATTCGAGCGTTCCGGCGGTTCCGCCGCGCCGGTGAGCGTGGACCTCCGCCTGGTGGAAGCCTTGGAATCGGCCTTCGAGGCCATCTCCGGCCACACGGGACGGAATGTCCTGCCGGAGGCCGCGGACTTCCTGCGCACGCCGGGGATCATCCGGATCGAGGAGGGCGGGATTCCGGCGGAGGCGGCATGGACGGCGATCGAACCTGCCTTGGAAGTGGCGATCGAGCAGGTGCTGGCGATGCGGGCGGCGGAGGGGGCGGACCTGGCGGAGGATCTCTCGGCCCGGCTCGAGCTCCTGGAGAAAACCGCCTCCGCCATCGCGGAACTGGCCCCGGCCCGCCCGGAGCGCTACCGGGAACTGCTGCTCAAGCGCCTCCGCGACGCCGGGCTGGAGCTGGAGATCCAGGACGAACGGGTGCTGCGCGAGCTGGTGATTTTCGCCGACCGTTCCGATGTTTCAGAGGAAATCACCCGGCTCGATTCGCATTTCCGGAAATTCCGCGAGTACATGGCCGGGAAGGAACCCGCCGGGCGGCCGCTGGATTTCCTCTGCCAGGAAATCCACCGCGAATTCAACACCATCGGCTCGAAGGCCTCCGACGCGGGGATCGCCCAGCATGTGGTCGAGGCCAAGACGGAACTGGAAAAGATCCGCGAACAGGTGCAAAACGTGGAATAGGGCCCCGTTTCCCGCCCCGGCATGCCCGCCGCTCCCTTCCGTTGACTTTTCCGAAAGCTCCCGCCATACCCCGGCCATGTCCTCGGCGCTGCCGCCAAAACCAAGAATCATCGGACCGCGCATGCGCGTGTGCATCGTCGCGGCCAAATACAACGAGCAGTTCGCGGACGCGCTCGTGGAAAACACCGTCGCGGAGCTGAGCGAGCTGATGCCCCAGACCCGGGTGGACATCATCCGCGTGCCAGGCGCTTTCGAGATCCCCGTGACCGTCGCCAACGTGCTGGACCGCGGGGAAAATCCCTTGTCCTGCGTGATCGCCCTGGGGGTGATCCTGAAGGGGGCCACCGCCCATGCGGATCTGATCGCGAATTCCGTGACCCGCTCCCTGCAGGAACTGGCGGTGAAGCACAAGGTGCCGGTGATCCACGAGGTGCTGCTGGTCGAGGACGAAAAGCAGGCCTACGCCCGCTGCATCGGCTCGAATCTCAACCGCGGGCGGGAAGCGGCCCGCATCGCCGCCTCGATGGTCGATATCTTCGCCGAGATCGAGCGTTCCATGCCCCGCGTGATTTCCCGCAATGCCTAGCCGCCGACAAATCCGCGAGGCGGTGGTGCAGTTCCTGTATTGCACCGACCTCGAAGGCGGGGCCGACCCCGCGTCCATCCGCGAGCCCTTCTGGCAATTCCTCACGGAATCGGACCAGCGCGCCCTGCTGCAGGCGACTTGGAAAACCCTGCACCACCTGAGCCTGGGCCGGGAGGCCCGGCTGAAGGAATTCCAGGAGCGGCTGCCGGTGGCCATGGCCACCCTGCGCGCGAGGCCGGATCTGGAGCGCACCGCGATGGTGCTGCAACAGGTGGCCGATCTGGAAAACCGCTGGACCGCCGGGATGATCGAGCTTTCCCGCATCCCCCGCGACAGCGACGACGACGCCTATAGCGAGCGCTTCGAGCCCGTGCTGGCGGCTCTTTTCCGCACGGACCGCGATCTGGCCGTCGCCCGGAAGCGCTTCCTCGAAGCCCTGGAGGACATCCCCGGCCTGCGCGGCCAGATGGAGCCGGTGGCCGGCAGCATCCGCCGCCTGGACCGCATTTCCGAGCGCGTCCGCATGGTGGAGGAGCCCGAGCGTTTCCCGGATCAGGTGGATCTCGCGAAAATCCGCGAGAGCAAGGAATCCCTCGCCGCCCTGCGCCGGGAAACCGACTCGCTTGCCGGTGCCGTGCTGCGCGAGAAGGATTCCATCGACCGGCAACTGGCGTCCGTGGTGGAGAATTTCGCTCCGGAACGAATCGACCCCGTGGACCGGGCGATCCTCCGCCTTGCCACCTGGGAAATCCTCCACGCGCCGGATATCCCGGCACCCGTTTCCATCAACGAGGCGATCGAGCTGGCGAAGCGTTTCGGTACCACGGATTCCGGGCGGTTCGTGAACGGCATCCTGGACCGGATCGCCAAGACGAAGGCGGACGCGGGGGCCTGAACCGCCCCGCCGAAGCCTTCCTTGCCGAACCCGCAAAGGCCGCATAGTCTCCGGGAAGGATGAGCGGCAATGCGGCGATTCAATACCCGGAACTGATCCCGGTGGATGATTACCTCGAAGGTGAGCGCCACTCGGAGATCAAGCACGAGTACTCGGGCGGGGTCGTCACCGCGATGGCGGGGGCCAGCCGCAAGCACGAACTGGTGTCACTGAATCTTGCCGCAGCCATCCATGGCCATCTGCGGGGCAAGGGTTGCCGGACCTTCAAATCGGACATGAAAGTCCATGCCGAGGTGATCGGCTCGGAAATCTTCTATTATCCGGACGTGATGGTGGCCTGCGATCCGGCGGACAACGACCCCTATTTCGTCCGCAGCCCCAAGCTCATCATCGAGGTGATGTCCGACAACGCCCTGCGCGACCGGGTGGAGAAGTTCCTCGTATACCAGAGGATTCCCTCCCTGGAGGAATACGTGGTGGTCAGCCAGCATCCCGAACGCGCCGAGGTGAGCATTTATCGGCGCGCGGACGGCTGGGAACCCGGCGAACTGCACCGGACCGGGGAGTTCACCCTGCGCTCGATCGGTCTCACCCTGAAGGTGGAGGACCTTTATCTGGAGTAGTCCTCAGGGTTTCTCCGCCTCGCCGGTCATCGGGACGAAGACCACGGGAAGGATCTCGCGGCGCTCGATGTTGCCGCCGCTTTTCCGCAGGAGGACGAGCTGCTGCGGCTCGCCCTCCGGCCCCACGGGAATGATCATCCGTCCGCCGTCCTTCAGTTGCTCCACCAGCGGCTGGGGCACCGCGTCCGGGGAGCAGGTGACGATGATGGCATCGAAAGGCGCAGCCTCTTTCCAGCCGCGGAAGCCGTCCCCGATCCGGGCGCGGATGTTTTTGTAGCCGCCGCCGGCGAAGGCTTCCGCAGCGCGTTTTCCCAGGGGCTCCACGATCTCGATGGTATAAACCTCTTTCACCAGTTCCGCGAGGACTGCGGCCTGATAGCCGGAACCGGTGCCGATCTCCAGCACGCGGTCCCCGGGCTTCAAGGCGAGCGATTCCGTCATGAAAGCCACCACGAAGGGTTGGGAAATCGTCTGGCCGTGGCCGATGGAGACCGCGCGGTCGTCATAGGCGTATTCCCGCGCATCGGCGGGCATGAATTCATGGCGCGGGACCTTCCGCATGGCGGCGAGCACGGCGGGATCCTTCACGCCGCGCCGCTCGATCTGCTCTGCCACCATCCGCTGGCGGGCGGCGGCGGGGTCTTCCGCCTGCCCCGGCTCCTCCGGAGCGGCGCAGGCGGCCAGCGCCAGGAGCGCCAGAAATCCGGCAATCGTCGTTTTCATCCGGAAACATAAGCCCTGACCCGGATCGCGCCAATGCTTCCTCGCTTGCCGGAAGCGACAGGCTGCATTTCCTTTCCGGCATGCCCCGCCTCGCCCTGCTCCAGTCACGCGGTTTCGCCACCAAGGAGGAAGCCTTCGACCGCCACGAAGCCCTGATCCGGGAAGCTGCGGAAAAGGGCGCGAACATCGTGGTGACCCAGGAACTTTTCCTGACACCGTATTTTTGCACGGTGGAAGACCCCGCGCTTTTCGATCTGGCGGATCCCTTGCCGGGACCGGTCACGGATCGCCTGGGCGAACTAGCGGGAGAGCTGGGAATCGTGCTGGTTTCCTCCCTTTTCGAGCACCGCGGTCCCGGCCTCTACCATAATACCGCGGCAATCCACGATGCGGACGGCTCGCTGCTAGGGCTCTACCGGAAGAGCCACATCCCGCAAGACCCGGCTTTCGAGGAGAAATTCTACTTCACCCCCGGCGACACCGGCTGGCCCGTGTGGGACACGCGCTTCGGCAAGATCGGCGTGCTGATCTGCTGGGACCAGTGGTACCCGGAAGCCGCGCGGCTGATGGCGCTCGGCGGTGCTCAGGTGCTGGTATATCCCACCGCGATCGGCTGGCTGCCGGAGGAAAAGCCCGCGCTCGGCGACGCGCAGCACTGCGCCTGGGAAACCGTGCAGCGCGGCCACGCGGTGGCGAACGGCTGCTATCTGGCGGCGGTGAACCGGGTCGGGACGGAAGACGGCACCGAGTTCTGGGGCCGCTCCTTCGTCGCGAATCCTTACGGAGAACTCGTCGCGAAGGCCTCCACGGAGAAGGAGGAAATTCTCTTCCACGATCTCGATTTCGCCGCGGTGGAGGATTTCCGCCGCATCTGGCCCTTCTTCCGCGACCGCCGCATCGATGCCTACGCCCCGATCGCCACACGCTACCTCGACGAGCACCCGCAGTAACCCCCGGAAGCTAGTTCCCCCACTCGCAAGAGCCCCACGAGTTCCCACTACGATGAACGAGCAGACGTTGAAGAGGTCGACGCAGACGGCGGCGCAACTTGGTTACCACATGCCGGCGGAGTTTGAGCCGATCGACGCGGTCTGGCTGACCTACCCGCACGCCCCCGGCACTT
>CBFGVD010000176.1:0-7034 GCA_965651965.1 uncultured Verrucomicrobiaceae bacterium
ACTTCCCCGAACCGTTCGGCCCCAGCAGGCCGACGATCTCGCCGGGGGAAACCCCCAGGCTCACGCCATCCACCACGGCGCGGCCGCCATAGCATTTGCGCAGACCGGTGACGGAAAGGAGAAGGTGCCCGTTCGAGGAGGAGGAGGCGGGAGGCATCGTTCAGCGGTTCTTCGGTTTCTGCGCCGGCTTCTTGCCCTTTTTCCCCTCACCCATTTCTTCGGTCGAGAATTCGGTCTTCAGGAGTTCCTGGTTGCCGGTCACGAAATTGAGCGGTTCGCCGTCCTTGATGTGGACGAGGAAATAGGCCTCATTCCCCATCACTTGGGACAACTTGCCTTCCCGGAGGATCCAGGGCGAGCCGCCTCTCAGGATGATCTGCTCCTTCTCCAGGTCATAGATGACCGTGCGGGCGGAGGCCATCAGGGGCTCTTCACCCGGCTTGTCCGGTTGGTAAAAAATTTCCACCACCCCGGTGGCTACCAGACGCTTCACGTCACCGAAATCCCCCCCCTCCGCGCCGCCCTCTTCGGCCAGCTTGGCGGCGGCTTCCTTCGCCGCGCGCATTTTTTCCGCCATCTCGGGGGTGATCTCTTTTTCCACCGCGGGCTTCGGCTTGGCTCCCTGCTTCGGTTCCGGCTCCGGTTCCTGCGGGTTCATGAAGATCTTCAGCTCGTCCGCGCCCTTGAGCTGGAATTCCGGATTCTTCACCTCCACGTCTTTCAGAAAGATCGCCAGCCCGGCGATGGAATCGAAATAGGCCCCGTCCTTGGAAGTGATGGTGGTTTTCAGCGGATTCGGCGGCACTTCGGGCAGGGGTACATCCCCGGTGTCCGGACCGGGCCCGGCAGCCAGCAGGGGCAGCGCGGCGGCATGGAAAAAGTCCTCCATCGTCAGCCGGGCGCTCTCCGCGTCCGTCCGCGCCAGTTCGGCGGTGGCGGCGGCACTGCGGGATGCACTCCTTACCTGGTCCGCGCGGCTGGCGGCTTCCGCTTTCACCTGTTCCAACTGCTCCGGTTTCAGGCGCAGCCCGGAGAAAAGCTCCGCCGTGGCCGGCTGGGCTTCCTGGGCCGGGAGCGCCGGTGCGGCGGCCATCAGGAGAGCTCCTCCGGCGGCCAGGGCATTGCGGGCGGGTCGGGCATTCATGGCAGTACGGGTATCGATCTCGGTCACCGCTTTCACGGGTCCGCGGAGGAACCCGCGGGATTTTTCGACGTCGAAGACCAGTCCCGCACCGTCCGCGGTCAGCTTCTCCGCCACGATGGAAACAGGATCTTTCGATGTTAGTAAATTTTTGGCGATCAGGAACTTCGCCGCTTTCGTCGCGATTCGCGCGCCGGGCCCTCCTTCGTCGCCGGACATTTCGATCACCAGGTTCTTCGCGGTGATGAGCCGTTTCCGGTCCACGATCACCAGTTCGTCCGCGCGCACCGTGGAGGAAATCCGCAGGTTCGCCCCCTGGCGGGCATAGCGGGGCAGCAGCACGCCCTTCAGGATGCTGCCGTCCGGCAGCAGATCCGCGGCGAACAAGCTCGATTGGGCGGGTTCCCCGCCCGTCTCCTCTTCCTCCTCCAGCGCGAGATTCTGCGCGCCGAGCGGCGACAAGCCGCAGACCGCCGCGCACAGCAGGCCCCGCAGCGGGATACGCGGGGCGGCAAGGTGCGGGAAGCGGCGGCGGGAGAGCACGGGAAAGGACGCGGGATCAGGCGCCGTGGGCGGCGTGGTGGATGGCTACCAATCGGACGAGCAGATCTTCGAGAAATTCGAGCGGAATTTGGTTCGGTCCATCGGAAAACGCATTCGCGGGGTCCGAGTGGGTTTCCAGGAAAACCCCCTCCACCCCTGTGGCGATGGCCGCGCGGGCCAGCACCGGGGCCAGCTCCCCGTCCCCGCCGGTCGCCCCGCCGAGTCCGCCGGGACGCTGGACCGAGTGGGTGGCATCGAAGACCACGGGCAGGCCCTCCTTGCGCATCCAGTAGAGGGAGCGCATGTCCGCGACCAGATTGTTGTAGCCGAAGGTGGTGCCGCGTTCGGTGATGACGAAATCCCGGCAGCCGAAGGCGCGGAGCTTGTCCGCGATGTTCACCGTGTCCCAGGGAGCGAGAAATTGCCCTTTCTTCACGTTCACGGCACGGCCGGTCTTTGCCGCCGCTTCCAGCAAATCGGTCTGGCGGCAGAGGAAGGCGGGAATCTGGAGCAGGTCGATATACTCGGCGGCCACTTCCGCATCTTGCGCGGTATGGATGTCCGTGGTCACCGGCACGCCCAGCTCCCGGCCGATTTCCCCCAGGATGCGGCAGCCCTCTTCCACGCCGGGGCCGCGGAAGGATTTCACGGAGGTCCGGTTCGCCTTGTCGTAGGAAGCCTTGAAAAGGTAGTGGATCCCGGTCCGCTTCGCGATCTCGTCGATCGAGCGGGCCATCTCCCAGGCGAAGGACTCCGACTCCAGCGCGCAGGGACCGAGGATGAAAAAGGGCACGGGGCCGCCGACGGGCACGCTGCCGATTTGAAAGGGTTCGAAGGACATGATGGAGAAAATCGCGGAAAATGCGGAGGCACGAAACGACTGTTTACCCCCCCGCTTTCTCGTATAGCGGGCGCAAGTTGGCAAGGGCGGTTCCGAGCAGTTTTTCCTCGGTTCCGGTCAGATTCCCACGGGTTTTGGCTTCCAGCATCTCCAGGGAATCCAGCACGGATTTCGCGGCACGGAGATTCACCGCCTTTTCCCCGGTCGCCGGGTGCGGGATCTGGCCGAGGAAAAGCCCGGCATTCTGCGCCTGCAGGATCACGAACTCGCTGAAACGGGGATCGGCGTCGGACATGGCGCGAGCGTGGCGAGGCGATCCCGAATTGCCAAACCCAAGTTTCGCCCCCGCTGCGGGAGGGAGAGCGGGCTTCATATCCGAATGTGAAATCTTCGTGAAGCCGGGACACTCGCCCTTGAGCTTTCCCTTATCTTCTGCTGGACTCGCACATCCCGCGCGGAAGTGCGGGAATCTCCCGCCTCCTATTACCCAAGCTCCAGAATGGCCCTTTCCGACCTCCTCTCCAGCAGCCGCGGCCCCGGCATCATCGGCACCCTTGTCGCCATCCTCGTGCTCGGCGGCTTCGGTACCTTGTTCGTCGTCTTCGACAAGAACATGCAGGACGATGGCGTGACCCTGCAGGCCTTGGTCCGCGACCAGGGCATCGCGATCAATACCCGCAAGGAAGAAATCGCCTTCGACAAGAAGCGGATCGAAGCGGGTCGCAAATTCGCCGATCAGGATCAGCAGATCGAGAGCCTGAAGACCTCCCTCGCAACCGGCGATTCGACCATCGGGGAGCTTGAAAAGGGCATTGCCGCGGCCGAGGCCGCCATCGAGGCGGAGACCAAGGCCTGGGACGAATACAAGGTGGCCTACCGCAACCAGGTCTGGAAAGAAGCGGTCGGCTCGCAGATCGAGGAACTCAAGGGAGCCAAAACCGGCAGGGTCTATCTCGCCGGAAAGATCAACGACATCGGCCACACCGGAATCAGCGTGATGAGTTCGGAAGGCATCGCGCGGATCCCGCTGGAAGACCTGTCACCCGAGATCCAGGAGCGCTACCAGCTCGATCTGGATCTTGCCATCGCCCAGCGGGCGGATAACAACACCGTGGCCGAGGGGCACCTCGACGCGGTCGCCCTGGCCGAGCTCAAGCACATGCTCAAGGAGAAGACGGATGCGATCGCAACCGCGGAAGATCAGATCGGCGAACTGCGCCAGAAGATCGGCCGGGACAAGGAGACCCTTTCCAATATCCAGCGGCAGATCCGGCGCATGCCCAACCGGATCCGCGCGGAGGAGCGGAAGCCCGTGAGCCAGGTGCCGAAGCTCAAGGCGGAACTCCGGACCCTCCAGAACAACGCCGCCGCGCTGGGCCAGAAGCACGAGGAAGACAAACGCAAGCTCCAGTCCAAACAGGACAACCTGCCCGTGCTCCGGGACACGGTGAAAAAGATCAAAGCCGAAATCGACAAGAAGCAGCAGGAGATCGATGCCAAGGCGGCCGCCGCCGGGAACGGGGGCTAGAGCATTTTAAGCGCACCTGTAGCAGGAGCCCTGCGGCACGAGGGAGCGCCGAGGCATTTTCCCGATGGTAGGGACACGCGTCCCCGCGTGTCCGCGAAGCAAGGGTGATGCGGTTACCGAGGGACCGTCCGCGGCCGGCCGGGACGTCCGACCCGCCGCCATCCCGTGCCCCGCCGGAGCATTCGAGTCAGGCGCGCGGCCAGGGGATTTATGACAACGCCCTAATCCCCCACCGGCAGGACCCGCTCTTCATGCCGTGGCTTCCTGGTCCGTCGGCAAAACGGTGACGGCCACCGGAGTTCCCCCCAGCAATCCTGCCGCGGCGGCTTTCACCTCCGCGGGTGTGATCCGCCCGAAAATCCCCGCCGCTTCGCGGTGATGGGTGACAGGCAGGCCGAAAAGCACGTCGATGGCCGCAAGGCGGGCGATGGATGCAGGGGCCTGGAGGCCGATGGCCAAACTGGAAAGCACGGACCCGCTCGAAGGCCTGCTCCGGGATGCCCTCCGCGGCGATTTTCGCGATCTCCGCGGATAGCTCGCGGCGGGCGAGGTCCACCCGGGCGGGATCGGTGGCCATGTAAAAGCCGAAGAAGCCGGCATCGTGGCCGTGGAACTGGGTGGCCCCCACCTGGTAGGCCAGCCCCAGATCCTCGCGGATGCGGGTGAAAAGCGGCCCGGCCATATCGCTGCACCATTCCTGGATCATGCGCAGGGCGAAGCGCTCCGGCGCGAGCGCGGAGCACCCCGGATAGGCCAGGGCGAGGACCGCCTGCTTTTTCGGCAGGAAGGCCTCCATCTCCACGGGCTGGTCGGGCATCTCGGCGGCGGGCGGCATCCAGGGGCTCCCGGCGGGAAGTTTCGCCAGCCCCTCCGCGAGCAGGTCGCGGGCTTCCGCCGGATCGAAGTCCCCGGCGAGGGCCAGGACCAGGTTGCTCCCTTGGAAATGCCGCGAATGGTGCGCGGAAAGGGCCAGGCGGTTCAAGGCGGGCAAGGATTGCTCCGTGCCCAGCGCGGGCAGCCCGTAGCCCCGGCCCTTGAAGAGATTTCCGCGGGCGAGGCGGAAGGCGGTGGACAGCGGATCCTCCAGGGACTCCCGCAGGGAGGCGAGCTGGCTGGCCTTCTCACGTTCGATCGATTCGCCGTGGAAGGCGGGCTCGGCGAGGACTTCCGCGAGCAGGGGCAGCAGGACCGGCAGATCCGGCGAAAGGCCGGAGAGCTGCACCAGCAGGGCGTTGTTCCCCGTGGCGGCACCCAGCGTGGCACCCAGGGACTCCAGTTTCCCGGCGAGTTCGGAGGCGCTGTGGCGGATCGTGCCCTGCGGCAGCGTGGCGGCCAGCAAGGCGTTCAGGCCCGCCGTCTCCTCCGTCTCCGAAACCAACCCGGCCCGTACCGCGACTTGCGCGGCGAAAAGGGGCACCCGCGGGTCCGGCAGCAGCGCGAGCACCGCACCGTTCGGCAGGGTCACGCATTCCGGCTCCGGGCGCTTGCGGCCCGCGGGCTTCAGCGCGGCGGGTGCGGGCGCGTGCTCGGGGTCCAGGATGGTCAGGGTGGCTTGGTCTTCCGTCAGCTTCGCCGCCGCCCGGCGCACATCCGCAGCGGTGGTGGCATGGAGCGCCGCAAGGTAGCGGCGGGTGAAATCGAGATCGCGCGCCTCGTGCCAGTTCGAGGCCAGGTCGGAAGCCCTGCCGGAAGCGCTGGCGAGGGTCTTGAACTGGCTGGCGGCGATCTGGCGGCGTGCTTTCGCCAGTTCGTCGTCCAGCGCGCTGCCGGGCAGCTCCGCCAGTTCGGTGAAGATCGCGGCGATCAGCTCGTCCCGCTTCTCAGGCTCGGCCTCGGCGGAAATGGCGAAAATTCCTTCCCGTCCGGCTTGGCTCCAGGACCAGGCGGAGATTTCGAGCGCGAGCTCGCGCTCTTCCCGCAGGCGGCGGTAAAGCCGGGCGGAGCGGCCGCGGCCCAAAATCGCGGCGGCCAGTTCGTAGGCCGGCACGTCGGGATGGCCGAGCGGCGGCATCTTCCAGGCCAGGGTCACGCGGCTCGCGGGCACGGCGAAGGTGGCGCGCCCCCGGCGCGGCCCGAGCTGGACCGGATCCTGCGGCACCACCGGCTCCGCCCCGCTGCCGCGCGGAAAGGAACCGAAGAACTTCCCGATCTCCTCCCGGACCTCCGCCGCATCGAAATCCCCCGAAAGGCAGAGGCAGCAGCGGTCCGGCGTGTAGCGGGCGCGGTGATAGGCCGCGAGTTCGGCATAGGTGATGGCATCGAAGAGCCCGCGGTGGCCGATCACGGGGTGGCGGCGCGGATCGGAGGTGAAGGCGGTGGAAAAAAGCAGCCGGCTGGCCACGTCGTCCGGATCGTCCAGGCCCATGTCGATCTCGCGGCGGATGACGTCCTTTTCCTTCTCGAATTCCTCTTCCGGGAGAAGCGGCGCGAAAACCATCGCGGCCAGGACTTCCAGGAAAGTCGCGGTGCCGGAGGACGGACCGTCGATGTAATAAACGGTCCGGTCGAAGGTGGTGTAGGCGTTCCAGTGGCCGCCCGCCGCCTGCACGGTGGTGGCCAGTTCATCCGCGCCGAAGCGGCCGCCGCCTTTGAAAACCATGTGTTCCAGGAAGTGGGAAATCCCGGAACCCAGCAGCGCGCCCTCGTGCAGGCTGCCGGTCTCCACCCAGAGTTGGGCGCTCACCACGGGCGCGGCCGGATCGGGGTCGAGAATGAGGGTGAGGCCGTTCGGCAGGGTGTCCAGGGTGGCGGCGG
Organism: uncultured Verrucomicrobiaceae bacterium; assembly: GCA_965651965.1. Taxonomy (GTDB): domain Bacteria; phylum Verrucomicrobiota; class Verrucomicrobiia; order Verrucomicrobiales; family Akkermansiaceae; genus Haloferula. The sequence continues at coordinate 6,808 of CBFGVD010000176.1, forward strand.
TGGCAGGGTAATCCATGAATTTCCGGCTTGGACGGAGAGAAATGGCGGATACACCCATGACATGCAACGGTGGATCGTAGCGGCGTGCGTGGTTCTGTGTCTTTTCGCGGGAGGTGTCTATGGCATCTGGAAATACAAGCAGACGCGGCCGGATTTCAGCTACGTGCCCCTGCCCTTCAATCCCGAATCCAGCGAGGAACAACGCGAGCAAACCGTGAAGGATCTGA
>CBFGVD010000177.1:0-7026 GCA_965651965.1 uncultured Verrucomicrobiaceae bacterium
CGTACTTACGTTTCGGTGAAATTCCCCCTCCGCGACCTGCGCGGGGAGATCAAGTCCATCGGCTCGATTTCCACCGACATCACGGATCGCAAGGCCGCCGAGCAATCGATGCAACGGCTCAACGAGGACCGGGTGAAGGCGAACGAAGACCTGCGCCGGGCGCAGGAACAGCTCATCCAGGCGGAGAAGATGGAGTCCGTCGGCAGGTTGGCCGCGGGCGTGGCCCACGAGGTGAAAAACCCGCTGGCGATGATCGGCATGGGCATCGAGCTGCTGGCCCGGCGGGTCCCGCCGGAGGATACCCAGGGGCTGGAGACGATCGAGCGCATGAAGCGGGGCATCGACCGCGCGAAGAAGATCGTGCGCGGGCTGGTGGACTATTCCTCGGCGCGCCAGCTTTCCATGGAGCCGAAGGATCTGGCGGAGGTGATCGGGGATGCGCTCGCACTGGTGGAGTACCCGCTCCGCCAGGCACGGGTGAAACTGGTGAAGGAACTCGCCCCGGACCTGCCGCGCGTGAGCGTGGATTCCACGAAGATGGAGCAGGTCCTCGTGAATCTGATGATCAATGCCATGCACGCCATGCCGGAGGGCGGCACGCTCACGGTGCGGACCCACAGCCGCGTGCTCACCGGGGTGCGCCGGGACGAGGGCGTGCGCACGGCCGGGCACCTGCGGGAAGGGGACCGGATTGTCAGGATCGAGGTGGAAGACACCGGTACGGGCATCGAGGAGGCGAACATGTCGAAGATCTTCGATCCCTTCTTCACGACCAAGCCCACCGGCACCGGCACCGGGCTGGGGCTCGCGGTATGCCGCAAGATCGTGGAACTTCACAATGGCGTGCTGGAGCTCGAGAACCGGCCCGAGGGCGGCGTGCGCGCCTCCATCACGCTGAAGGTCTGAGCGGCGGGGCATTTGGAAATTGCACCGCGGGGGAATCGGAAGAAAATCCCGGCCGTGAACTCCGGCGGACCGGCTCCATCCCGGGCGCGCGCCGTGTCCTGCCGCGGTCCGGAGCCCGGCATCGCCTGCCGGCAGACCCCATGAAGCCCGCCGCCTTCCTCTTGCTCCTGTCCCTCCTCTTCGCTCCGGCATGCCGGGAGGCGGAAAGCGGTCCTGCGGCGGGCGGGGCCGCGCCGATCATCCGCGATCTCGCCGGCGGTAGTGCCAGTCTGCCCCTGGATGCCCGGCTGGCGGTGGGCAGCTACATGGATGCGGAGCGGCTCCGCATCGAGTTGGAAAAGGCCCGCGCCCCCGCGCGCATCGCGAATTTGAAGGGCAGGCTGGAGACCGCGGAAAACCAGCGCCAGCGCCGGAGCGGGCGATACCGGGAAGCCATGGACCGGCTGTGGGAGGCGATCCGGAGCGCGGAAGATCCGAACCTAGATGGGAAAGACCGCCAGGAGCTTTCGCCCTATCTGCCCGCGGCGAAGGCCACGGCGGAGCGGGTGGCCGCCGCCTACGAGCATGCCCGCCGGACGGCGGATCTCTATCTGGATGCTCTCCGGATGGCGGAGCCTGCACAGGCACGGAGGCACCATGCGGCCTATCTGGAAGCGCTTGAGAAGATTTCCAGAGCAGGCCGATAAGGATTCCGGCAGGAAAAAGCATCCGCGCCTTCCCCGATTCCTTGCGGTTTCCCTCGATCCGGCATAACTATGGGACTATGGATACCACCCGGATTCTGATCGTGGATGACGAACCGGATTTCACCGCCTTGCTGAAGGCCAATCTGGAAGAAGTGGGGAATTTCGATGTGATGGAAGTCAACGATTCCTCCCTCGCGCTTGAAGCCGCGCGTGGATTCAAACCGGATCTCTGCGTGATCGACGTGGTGATGCCCGGCTTGGACGGCGGGGACGTGGTGGCGCAGTTGCGCGCCGATCCCGGGCTCCGGGAAGTACCGGTGCTCATGCTCACGGCGCTGGTGGAAGAAAATCCCGAGACCTCGGACGGCGAGACGCTGACCGGCGGGCTCCCTTTCGTCAGCAAGACCTCCGATTTCGGGACCATCCTGAGCTGCATCGAGAAACATCTGGAGGAAGTGCAGGAAACACCGGCGGCGGGGGAGGCCTCCTCCCGCTCGGCGGATGTATGGGACCTCGGCTAAGGGTTGAAGCTCCCGCCGCATCGTTCGTGACACCCGGCCCTCGCCGTGGATGCTGCCCGGGTGAATTTCCTGACGGTATCCTCCCTGAAAGAGCAGGCGGGCGAGCAGCCCCTGGCTGCGGCGGTGGACTGCGAGTTGCAGTCCCGCAGCCATCGGCAGACCAAGGCGGGAAAACCCTATCTGATCATCACGTTCTCCGACGCCACCGGCAGCTTCAATCTGAATGCCTGGTCGGATGCCCCGCTCTTCGAGGCGGCCGGCGGCATGGGCGACGGCACCGTGCTTCGGCTCGATGCGGAATGGACGCAGAACCAGTACGGCCTGAACGCGGCGAATATCGCCTGGGAGCGCCTCTCCGGGGATGCCCTGGAGGCATTTTATGCAGGCGATGCCGCCACGGCAGAGAAACAGCGCCGCGATTGGGAGGCGATCCGGACTTTCTGCTCCGGGATCCGGGATCCGCGCCTGCACGCCTTGGTGGAGCATTTCATCGCGGATCTCGGCGTGAAATTCCGCCGCGCGGCTGCCGCCAGGAAGAACCATCACGCCCGCCGGGGCGGCCTGGTGGAGCACGTCGCCCAGATGATGCGCGCCGCGGATCTCATCTGCTCCATCTACCCGGAGCTGAACCGCGACCTGATGATCGCGGGCGTGCTTTTCCACGATTGCGGCAAGCTGTGGGAGAACCAGTACCCGGAGCGCGGCTTCGCCCAGGGCTACACCCTGCACGGGGAGATGATGGGCCATATCCCCCTCGGCATCGAACTGGTGAACAAGCTCTGGCGGGATGTCGCGGAGAGTCCGGCGGCCAAGGGTTGGCTGGCCTTGGAACCCGCCAGCGAGACCGTGCGCCTGCACCTGCTGCACCTGATCGCCAGCCACCACGGCGAGTACCAATTCGGCTCGCCGGTTCTGCCCCGCACGCCGGAGGCGATGGCCCTTCACTATGTGGACAATCTCGACGCGAAGCTGGAAATGATGCGTGACGCCTATGCGCAGGCAAACGAGCTTGCGGCGGGCATTTACGAGAAGCAATTCCCCCTCCCGGCGAATCTGGTCGCGCCGCTGCCGCCCTTCGAGGCTCCTCCCCCGCCGCGGGAAGAGCAGGCGCCCGGAACCGAACTTTTCTAGCAATCGGCGAGATTCCTGCACGGGAGGACTTGCGGATTGCCGCTTTCCGCGCAAGTTGGCTGCCATTCGGTGAAACCATCGGGGCATCGCCGGGTTTCAACCTTGCGACCATGGAGCATTGCCACGGCACCCTGATCCGGCTCACCAAGCTGACCGATACCAGTTGGATCGTCCACTGGTTCACGGACGGGCATGGCCTGATCAAGACGGTGGCGAAAGGGGCCCGCAGCCCCAGAAGCGCCTTCGCCGGCAAGCTGGATCTCCTTTTCGATGCGGAGATCACCTGGTCGCGCGCCCGTTCCGGGGATTTGCACGCCCTGCGGGAGGTCTGGCCCACGAACCTTCGGGAGACGATCCGATGTAATTACAATGCAATGCTTTTGTCGGGTTATTGGTGCCGGTTGCTGGAGCTTGCACTGGAGCGGGACCACCCTGAGCCGGAGCTCCACGACCTGCTCCGCCGGGCGCTCGATCATCTCGCGGCGAAGGGACCCTCTCTCCGCGCCATGCAGCATTTCGAGCGGGAAATGACCAGAAATCTAGGCATTTCCCGCGAGCGGGGAAACCCCGCCGTTTCCCTGGGTGAAGCCCTCGGGAGCCTTCCTCCCCAGCGCGCCCAGTTGCTCGAAAGACTTTCTCCCACCGGGGATTTCCCCGTTGCAGAAATCAAATCCGGTGATTTAAAGTAAATACAAGCCATGGACTCACCTACCACCACACTCATTCACATCCTTCGCAGCCGCGTCGATGAACTGGTCGCCGCGGGCGACCTCGACGAAGCCGTCCACGCGGCCACCGCCGCCGTGCTCAAAGCCCAACAGACCCTCAGCAGCGATCTCGATAGCATCGACGAGTTCGCGAGCTCGCTGGAAGTTCGCGGCGATGTTTACCGGATGCTCGGGCGTTTCGAGGAAGCACGCGACGACTACAAGCAGGCGATCGACCAGCTCGACAACCGGCCCGACCGGATGCTCCAGCTCGGCCGCCTCCATGCCGGCTACGGGTCCGTGCACGACCAGCTCGGGAATTCCGATCGCGCCGCCGAACTGTGGCGCAAGGCGGTGGAATACTTCGAGTCCGCCGAGCCGCCCGCTTCCCTGGATATCGCTTCGATGTCGAACAACCTCGCCGTGCTGAAGCGCAATGCCGGCGACACCGAGGGAGCCGAAGCGGAATACCTCAAGGCGCTGGAAATCCTCCACCGCGAACTGGGCCAGGACCATGAGGAAACGGCCGCCGTTTCCAACAATATCGGCGCGCTCTATCAATCCGCAGGTTTGCACGAGCAGGCGCGGGAAATGCACATGATGGCGCTCGAAGCGCGCCGCAAGCTCTTCGGGGATATTCACCCGGATACTGCCCAGTCCCACAACAACCTGGCCCTGGCCCTGCAAAGCACCGGGGACAGCGCCTGGGCCCGCCGCCATTTCGAAAAGGCCATCAACGGCTTCGAGGCCCTCGGCATCGAATACGCGTCCGACCTCGAGGCCGTGGCGGAAAATTACTGCGCCGTCCTCCGGGCGGAGGGCGATTACGCCCATGCGGATGCCATCGCGGCCCGTCTCCACGGAGCCGGGGCCACCGCGGTCGCCGGTTGATTCTCCCGGTCGCATGACATCGGGGATTGGGAAGCGGCAGCGCCAAGCTGCCGGTTTCCAATCCCTGAGCGCCGCCTCTAGCGCCGGGTCGCCCTGGCGGCGGCAGGCCGGTCTTCCTTGATCGCGATCTTCGTCCCCGCGAGCCACTGCAGCAGGAGTTCCTTGTCCGCCGTCAGGAGCCCCTGCACGCGGTAGTTGGAGCGCCTCAGGACTTCCGCATCGGCTTCTCCCTCGTCCACCACGCACCATGGCTTGGAGCCGGATGAGTGGATGAAGCGGAAGCCCTCCGGCCCGGTGACGAGGAAGGCGACATGGCTGTCCAGGCCCACGATCCGGATTCCCGGCTCCGCGGTTTCCAATCCCGCCGCGTAGGTCTCGTAGGGCACCCCGATTTTCAGATCCAGTTCGGCCCGTGGCAGGAAGGAGCGGATGATGCTCTGCGAGGATTGCCGGGCGAGCTTGTAGCGGTCCACCCGGAAACCCGCGTCCCGCATCACGGTGGAGACGAAATAGCCGCACGCGATCTTGCCCTCGCCGGGGAGTTCCGCGGTGCCGTTGAAATCCCAGCGGGTGCCCAGCCAGCAGCGCATCATTTCCGGCAGCACCGTTTCCAGGAAGCGCCGGGCCTCCGCCAGCACCCTGTCCTTCTCCGCCGCGCTGCGGGCCTCCGCGTGGCGCTTCGCGAAGTCCTTCCGCCAGCGCTCGACGTCCTCCTTCATGGTGGTGTAGCGCGCGGCATCCGGTTTGGGGGCGGCGGCATGGACCAGCCGCAGCGGCTCGCCGCCCTTTTCCCATGTTGCGGAGACATCCCGGCGGAAATGCCAGGCGGCGGCGCAGAGGATCACGGACAGGATCAGGATTGTCGGGATGGCGCGTTTCACACGGATTTTGCGGATTGAAACAAGCATACGTTCCGTCGCGAAGGGTTTTTTTGGAGCATTGCCACCGGGGCTGAAGTGTTCACGCTCCCCGCGTGGGCGCGAAATTGTCGGATGACCAGTCGAAGGTCATGAATCTCTCCCTGGCCGTCGCGGTCCTGCTCCTGGTCGCCAAGGTGACCGCGGCGGGCCTCACGGGCTCCTCCGCGATTTATTCGGATGCGGCGGAGTCCGTGGTCCATGTCCTCGCCGTCGCCTTTGCCGCTTGGGCGCTGCGCTTCGCCTACAAGCCGTCCGACGACACCCACCATTACGGCCACGACAAGGTAGCCTTCATCTCTTCGGGCTTCGAGGGCGCGATGATCAGCGCCGCCGCCCTGCTCATCGTGTATGAAGCCGCCCGCCAGGCATTCGCGGGCGGGGAAATCTCCAGCCTGGGCACGGGCATGGTCCTCACCGCCGCTGTCGCGGCGGTGAATCTGGTGCTCGGCGGCGCGCTGCTGCGGGTCGGCCGGAAGCGGGATTCCGCCATCCTCCGGGCGAATGGCGAACATGTCCTGGCGGATGTCTGGACCAGCGCGGGCGTGCTCGCCGCGCTGGCCCTGGTGTATTTCACCGGCTGGAAATGGTGGGATCCCATCTGCGCGGTGCTGGCCGCGGCCAAGCTGCTCTGGACCGGCGGCAGGCTGATGCGGGAGAGCCTGGGCGGCCTGATGGACGCGGCTGACCTGGAAGTCGAAAAGAACCTCCGCGAATGCCTGGACGCCGAGTGCGAAATGCGCGGCCTTTCTTATCACAATCTCCGGCACCGCCACTCGGGCCGCACCCACTGGGTGGAATTCCACCTCGTCTTCCCGGATGGCGCGGGCATCCGGGAGGCCCATGAGGCCGCGACGCATATGGAAGGCAAGGTTGCCGCCCTGCTCGGGCAGGATGTCCGGGTGATTTCCCATCTGGAGCCCCGCTCCGCCGAGCACCGGGAAGAGCGCTGGGAAGTCCGCTAGCCGGCCGGGGTGAAGCCCATCACGATATCGAAGCGGGCCGCCAGTTCGCCCGTCTTCGCGCCCGGCAGCGGGGCAAAGTCCACGATCACGGAGGCGCGCTGCTTACCGTCCCGGATGCCGCGGAGCACGCCGTCCGTTTCATTTTGCTTTTCGCCCTTGATGTAGCATTGCGTGGTCCACTTTTCGCGGCCCTTCAGCTTCACCGCGAAGTGGATGTGAGGCGTGCGGCCGGGGTAGGGGACCGGCTTGATCGTGCGGAAATAGTATTCGCCCGTGGAACCGGTGAGGAAGCGGCCGAAGCC
>CBFGVD010000178.1:0-6954 GCA_965651965.1 uncultured Verrucomicrobiaceae bacterium
AAGGCGGGGGCTCCTGGCTGAAGATCCCGCTGGCGAAGGGAAACTCCACGCTCGCCCTGGTCTATCGCGGCGGGAAGGATTGGTACGAGCCGCGGGTGCTCTGCGTGCCGGACGACGGCAAGGCGGGGGACTTTCTCTTCGTGAACGTGACGGCCAAGCCGATGGGCGTGACCTGGGGAGGGGAGAAGCTGAAGCTGAACCCCGGCACCAGCATGGTCCGGCGCATCCCGCAGGCGGCGAAGGGCGTGGACATGAGCATCCTCTACCCGGCTCCGGAAGGCGGGCTGAAGCCCTGCCTCTCCACCCGCGTGGAAGCCGCCCCGGGGACCCGTCAGCAATTCATCATCTACGCGGCGGACGGAAAGGATAAGCGCATGCCGGTGAAGGTGCTGCCGCTTTCGGACAAGGCTTGAGAGGGGGAAAGATGATTGCGGGAGAAAGGAGTAAAATGCCAGGGTCTGGACATGGCGATGCCCGGCGACCCGAACGAGGATCCGCTCTATGAAAAGGTGAACCGGATGGTATTGGAAGGTCACACGCGGGAAGATGTTTACCGCTCCATGGAGATGAACGGCATCACCGGGAAGTATGCCGACGAACTGTTTTCTTCGGCTTGGAAGGAGAGGGCGGATCTCCTCGGCAAGGATTCCTCGCGCCGTCTCCGGGGCGGCCTGTTGCTAATGCTTGGCTCGGCTGCGGCCGGGGCTTTTGCTTCCTTGTCTCCGGCGGGATTTTATGTGCTATGCGGAGGCGTTTTCTATGGAGCTTGGAAGACGCTTGCCGGGCTGCGGGAGAGAAGGGAGGCCGCAGCGAAGAAGGGCCCGGTATGGGAGCGGCCCCGCATTTTTCCCGGCGGGCGTTTTCCTTAGGATTCCCTGATTCTTCGGGCTTCCCGTGAGGGGGGCGGCTATGATACTCCCTCCCTCATGAAGTATCCTTTCGTGGCGGCGGTACTGGCCTTTTCGGCGGTCTGCTTCCATTGCGCCCAAGTGGACCCCTTGCCTGGCCAGCGCGACGAGGTGGTGGGAATGTGGGGGATTTCCCCGGACGGCGCGCCGCAGACGGTCAGCGCCCAGGTGTCCTCCGGCGGGCTGGCCCGGGAGATCAATCTGAAGGCGGACCTGGTGCCGAAGGGCACGCACGGCAGGCGCGTGGTCCGGCCCATGAAGCCGCGCTACATCACCATCCACTCCACGCAGAATTATTCCGCGGATGCCTGGCGGCATTCGCTCGCGCTCAAGCGCGGGGCCTTGCGCTCGCCGAAGCGCCGCGGCGGCAACCGCATCGGCTACCTGATCTGGCACTTCACGGTGGATGACAAGGTGGCGATCCAGCACATGCCGACCAGCGAGCAGGGCGAGCACGCGGACTTCGACGGGCCGGGGAACCGCTACTCCATCGGCATCGAAATGTGCGAACACCGCGGCTGCGACCGCTCCGCGACCGTCGAGCGCACCGCGAAGCTCGCCGCCAAGCTGATGCATGACAACGGCATCCCCCTGAGCCGCGTGGTGCCGCACTACCACTGGCCGCGCCGCGGCAAGAGCCCGGCGCACAAGAACTGCCCCCATTTCCTGATGGACAACGGCCGGCCCGGCAAAAAGTGGCGCTGGTTCCTGAGCCGGGTGGACTACCACTACAAGCGCGCCTACCAGCATGCCTACGCCGCCCGCTGAGACCGGGGCAGCTTCCCACGGCAGCCCGGGGAACCGGGAAATCTTGCTGGATGCGGAGCATTTCTACGTCTGCCAGCGCTGCACGGCCTGCTGCAAGTGGCCGGGAGACGTGCGGATCGAAGCGGACGAGATCGCGCCCGTTTCCGCCTTCCTGGGGCTGGCGGAGGAGGAATTCATCTCCCGCTACACGCGCCTGCGCACGAACCGGAACGGCCTCTCCTTGATCGAAAAGGAGAACCACGAATGCATCATGCTGGAGGCGGGGGGCTGCCGCATCCACCCGGTGAAGCCGGAGCAATGCCGGGGTTTCCCGAACAAGTGGAACTTCCCCGGCTGGCAGGCCGTCTGCGAGGCGAAGCCGGTGCCGATGGCCCTGGCGCGGGAGCAGGGCCTGGTATAAAGCCGCCCCGGCGGGAGAACTGCGGCATGCATGAAAAAGCGCGCGGAGGCCGGCGTAGTGCGGGGATGCGCGGTATTTTTTTCACCCTTTTGTCCCTGAGCGGAGCCTTGCAAGCCGGAACCGGCGTCGGAGCGCGGCCGGTCGAGGGAGCGGAAGTGATTTTCGACGGCAGCCGGGAGATGCTGGATGAGAAGTGGACCTACTGGAAGGGCCCGCGCTTCGCCTCTGCATTGCCGCTCAAATGGAAGATCGTCGATGACCCGGTGGACGAGGGCACGGTGCTCATGACGCATGATCCGGCCGCCGCCGGCGGCAAGTATGGCGCGGCGGACATCGTGACGAAGAAAGCCTACAAGGATTTCCGGCTGCACATCGAATTCAACGTGGCGAAGGAAGGCGGTAACAGCGGGGTCTATCTCCAGAACCGCTACGAGATCCAGATCAAGGACGGGGACAAGACGAAGCATGGCCTCGGCGCGGTGATCAACGAGACGGAGTCCCCCTACCACGCCTATAATGGAACCGGGAAATGGAATGCCTACGACATCGTCTTCCGCGCGGCCCGTTTCAAGGACGGCAAGCTGAGCGAGAAGGCCAAAGTCACGATGTATTTCAACGGCAAGAAGGTGCACGAAAACCAGGTGATCAACCAGGTTTGGGGCGGCGCGAATTCCGGAGTCGACGGCGGCAACGACGGCGGCAAGGGGATCACGGATACCCCGCAGGGGCTGAAGCTCCAGGCGGAGGGGCACGACGTGCGCTTCCGGAACATCTGGATCAAGGAACTGGATCTGGAGAAGGCGGATACGGATTTCGGGGCGGGGGAATAGGCTTGCGTCCCTTCATCCATTCCACGAGAAGCCTGCGGCTTTGCCGTTCATGTCCTTCTTTAGCTCGCTCATCCGCCGGTCCCGAAGTGTTGGAGAAGTCCGCGTCCTGCGTTTGGCAGCGGTGCTCTCGGTTGCAGTTCTCGCTTCCTGTTCCACCGGACTTTATCCGCTGGGCCCTGAGGCAATCCGGACGCGAGGGTTGAACAAGGGAGAAGGATACATCGTGGGAACCTTCCGTTCTGTCGGGATGAGCCGCTCTGGAGAAAAGGTGGCTGCGGACACCATCAGCAGCGTAACGATTCAGGGCACGGGTTTAAACAAGGGAAAGACCGTGATATTGAGGCCTTTCGTCTTGCCCTTGGACCGCGCTCCTTACTTTCAGACAGGCGAGCCAAGTGAGATTCTGGCGGTCCCTGTGTCCGTGGGCGACTATGAGATTACCCGCTGGAGCGTGACCGGTAGGGCCGTGACGGCGACAGTGACCGTGACCAATCGACTGCCGATGAAGGTTCCTTTCCGGGTTAAGGAAGGGGAAGCGGTCTATGTGGGGCGAGCCAACGAGCTTTCGATCATCGGTAAAAACATCTTGGGAATGCCGGTATTCGGCGAGGGGGTGGTCCTGCTGACCGACGAGTTCGAAGAGGATCGGGCTCGCATTTCAAAGTTCTATCCCTCCATCAAGCGTTCGTCCATCAGGCGCTCGAACGTGCCGGCCGTTTTCCGTTCGGAAATGAAGCGCATTGCGGATACGCCCCGCTCTTGGTGGGAGTCGTTCTGATGAGCGGAGAAGCCAAGCCCGCTTGAGAATTCCCGGAACCGGGGCATCCTTGGAGGATGAGACTACCGGCTCCCGTTCTCGACCGCCTGCGAACCAGCGATCTCGACAAGCTGGAATCGGAATCGCAGGGCAGTTTTCCCTTGTCCGAACTCAAGGATGCGGCCCGGTCCGGTGAAGCGTCCCTGGATCTGGAGGAATGGCTGGTTTCTCATCTGCATCCGGAGAGGCAGGCTGGGGAGTTGCCGGATGAGGTCGCTCCCGCGGAGAATCCGGATCATCCCCGGCAGGAGGGAGTGCCCGGAATCGGCGAGCGGGCCGATGAGAAGAACTACGAGGACGGGCCTGCCGGGTGAGAGGCGGCCGCGAGGTGGCCGACGCGGGGGGATATTCCGCAAAAGCGGAAGTAATCCGCTCAGTTTCTGAGCGGAGGACGGTTCCTCAACGCACGATGCACCTGGAAGGCCGCGGCCACACCAGTCCTTTCCGTTCGCAAAAGTTGAGCGGGACTCTGCGGACCATTCTTCCGCTCGGAGACCGAGCGGACTACTTCGGGAAGACTACTTCGGGGCCAACGCCTCCAGCTCTTCCCACCTCGCGTAGAGACGCGCCACCTCCGCTTTGGATTCCTCCAGCTTCGCCACGGCGGCGGGAATCTTCTCGTAGTTCTGTTGGAATTCCGGGTCGTTGAGCTTGGCTTCCAGCCCGGCGACGGCTTCCTCCGCGGCGAGAATGGCTTCTTCCATGCCCTCCAGCTCCTTGCGCTCGGCGAGCGTGAGCCTGCGCGGCTTGCCTTCCGCGGGTGCGGGCACCTTCTGGCGGGAGGCGGCGTCGCGCGCGGCGGCCTGGGCGTGGAGGCGCTGCACCTGTTCGCGGGCCTGCCGCTTTTCCAGATAATAGGAGTAGTTCCCCGGCTGGACGAAGACGCCGCCGTCCTCGAAAGCGACGATCTGATCGCAAATGCGGTCCAGGAAATAGCGGTCGTGGGAAACGACGAGCACGGTGCCGCCGAAGTCCGCCAGCGCCTCTTCCAGCATCCGCAGGGAGGGCAGGTCCAGGTCGTTGGTCGGCTCGTCCAGCACGATCAGGTTGCCGCCCGTTTTCAGGACCTTCGCGAGCATCAGGCGGGCGCGCTCGCCGCCGGAGAGCAGGTCCACGCGCTCGTTGATACGGCGGTCGTCGAAAAGGAAGCGCCGCAGGTAGGCGCGCGCGCCGAGCGTCTGCGTGCCGAATTGCACCTTCTCGTTGCCGTCCGCCACTTCGTCCAGCAGCGAGCCGGTGCCGTCGAGCGCCATGCGGGTCTGGTCGATGTAGTTGACCTTCACCTTTTTCCCGACGGTCGCGGTGCCTTCCGTGGGGTCGATCTGGCCGAGGCAGAGCTTGAGCAGGGTGGTTTTGCCGACTCCGTTCCGGCCGACGATGCCGGTACACTGGCCGGGGCGGAGTTCCAGATTCAGGCGGCGGAAAAGCCAGCGCGGGGAGGTCTCCGTGCCGACATTCACGCCCGCGCCCTCCAGCTCCACCACGATATTGCCCAGGTCCGGCGGCGGCGGGATGAGCAGGTCCATCTCGCGTTCCTCCGGCGGGGCCTGCAGGCCCTCGACCTCGTAGAATTGCTCCAGGCGGTGACGGGATTTCGTGCCGCGCGCCTTCACGCCGGATCGCACCCACTCCAGCTCCTCCCGCAGGAAGCGCTGGCGGCGGCGCTCGGTCTGCTCCGCGATCTGCTGGCGCACGGCCTTGGATTCCAGATAGGCGGTGTAGTTCCCGGGGTGGGAGTAGGCCTTGCCGTTGTCGATCTCGATGATCCGCGTCGCGATGACATCCAGGAAATAGCGGTCGTGGGTGACGAAGATGACTGCCCCGGAGTAGGTCTTCAGGAAATCCTCCAGCCAGCGGATCGAGTCGGCATCAAGGTGGTTGGTCGGCTCGTCCAACAGCAGCAGGTCCGGCTGTGAGGCGAGGGCACGGCAAAGAGCGACACGGCGCTTTTCTCCTCCGGAAAGGGGGCCCACGGCGGTTTCCAACGGCGGGGTGCCGAGCGCGGTGGCGGTCGCCTTGATGCGGGCATCCAGATTCCAGCCATCCGCGTGATCGATCAGGTGGAGCAGATCCGCCAGCTCGGCCTCGGAGCCTTCGCCCTGTTCGTAGCGGCGGATCGCTTCCACGATGTCGGCGGCTCCGGCGGCGATGTTCTCGTGGACGCTCAGATCCGGATCGAGCTCGAATTCCTGGGGCAAGTAGCCGATGCGGAGCGCCCGCCGCAGGGAGATTTCCCCGGAATCCGCGGCCTGGGAGCCGGTCAGGATCTTCAGCAGGGAGGTTTTGCCGCAGCCGTTACGCCCCACCAGGCCGACCTTTTCCCCGGCGGAGACGGCCAGGGTCACGCCATCCAGCAGCGTCTGGTAGCCGTAGGAGAGGCGGATTTCATTGGCGGAAAGCAGGGCGGACATCGGCGGGGCCGATCAGCGGGCATGAGGCGCGGAAAGGCAAGGGGGAAGCGCCGTTCCTTGCGCCGCGCGCGATCCGGTTCAGTCCGCTTCGGCCGCGGGACCGGCGCAGGGCGGCAGGGCCTGCGTCGTCGCGCCGCGCTTTCTGCGCACTTCCCCGACCAGGACCGCTCCCCAGGCCCGCAGGCGCTCGAAGCCGAGCAGGCACAACGCTACCATGAAGAGCGACAGGATGATCCCCCCGGCTCCCAGGGCGGTCCGTTCGCGTATCAGCGTCCAGATCAGCTGCCCCACGCACAAGGCCGCCACCACCAGCAGGGTCGGCTTGCGGCCGATGAGAGCCACCACGAAGACCCCGAGCGGCGCGCCCAGCGCGACGACCGGCGCGGCGGCAAGCCAATTCCCGAAAACCTGCGGCTGGACCCCGGTGAAGGCGATCTTGGTCAAAATCCCGATCACCGAGGCATAAGCCATGATCACCACGGAGGTGGGGATGGCGATTTTCAGATCGGCCCGGCAGAGGAGGATCAGCACCGTGTAGAGGACCATGTCGATGCCGACACCGGAGACGGAGACCACCGTGGCACCCGAGAGCAGGCCGATGAGGAAGCCGACTTTCAGGTCCCAGCGTTCGTCGAATTCCGTCATGCCATCGTGTCCCGAGATTTCCCCGATTCTCCAGAGATGAAGGATTCCGAAGCTCCCCCAGACGACGGCGAAGATCACCTTGATCCATAGCGCGGGGACGAAGGGGGCCACGAAGAAGATCCCGAGCGGCACCCCGAAGGTGGCACCGATGACCGCTCCCTTCAGCATCGCGCCG
>CBFGVD010000179.1:0-6950 GCA_965651965.1 uncultured Verrucomicrobiaceae bacterium
CGCGAGGGCTACGCCACGCTGCTGAATACGGACATGAAGCGCGAGCTGGACCACCTGGCTGCACTGCTGCACATGACCGTGGCCTACGCGAAGAAGATCGGCTACACCGGCCAATTCTACATCGAGCCGAAGCCGCGCGAACCTTCCACCCACCAGTACGACTCCGACTCCGCGGCGTGCCTGAATTTCCTACGCGAGTACGGCCTGCTGGAGCACTTCAAACTCAACATCGAGACCAACCACGCGACGCTCGCCGGCCACACGATGGAGCACGAGCTTACGGTCGCGATGGCGGCCAACGCGCTCGGCTCGATCGACGCGAACCAGGGCGACACGCTGCTCGGCTGGGACACCGACCAGTTCCCGAGCGACCTCTACGGCACCTCCAAGGTGATGCTGAAGGTGCTGGAGATGGGCGGCTTCACCACCGGCGGCCTGAATTTCGACGCGAAACGCCGCCGCGAATCCCACGAGCCGGTGGACCTCGTCCACGCCCACATCGGCGGCATGGATGCCTTCGCCCGCGGCCTGAAGATCGCCGCCGCCATCCGCGAGGACGGCCGGATCGAGGACTTCGTGAAAGCCCGCTACGCGAGCTGGGACACCGGCATCGGACAGCGCGTGGAAAGCGGCAGCACGGACTTCGACGAACTGACCGAGTGGGTGAAGCAGAACGGCGAACCGGTGCTCGCCTCCGGCCGCCAGGAACTGCTGGAGAACATCCTCAACGAACTTCTGTGACGCGGCGGCGGGGCAACCCGCTTCCAAGTCACCTTCCAACGGGTGCCAAAACGGCCCGGTGCGCATGCCCCGGGCCGTTTTTTCGTTTGCCGGGCCGGCCATCGCGGGCATCTCTTGGCCGCGCTCCAAGCGCTTGAGAATATCTCCTCAGCCCATGCAGGTGAGCTGGCACGGCACCTACGAACTCCACTATACCCCTGCTGCCGAAACCATGAGGGCCACCGGGGAGGGGCTGTTCTTCGTCTATTTCCCCCTTTCTCGCGAAACGTTCGCAGGCAGGTTCCTCCCCGTTCCGGGTCTTGGCGACAGGAGATCCCCGGATTTCGACCCGGCGGCCCGGGTGATCGACGGCCGCCATTCTCCGGCACGACGCTTCTCGGTCTCCCGCGGCTGCATTCGGTCCGATGGCGACCTTGCAGACATCGTCGCCCGTCTCGCCGGTTCCGGCGGCATCCATCACGTTTTGGAGAAGACCGGCCCTCCCCCTCTAAGGTGGGATCATATCGATCTGGCCCCCCTGCCCCTACCGGCGGGCTTGGCGGAATACTGCGCGGCTCTTCGCGACAGATTCGCGAATGGATTCGTCGAATGCAGGCAATACGGGATCCCGCCCGGCCCTGTGGAAGACCGGGTCATGGAGAGAAAAGGCGCATGGATATCCCCCGCCATCTTCGCCGAAGTCTTCCGGCATCCCATGATTGCGGCGGATTTCAGCGTGAAAGACCCCGACGAAGCATGCCTCATGTCCCTAGGATCATGGGTTCGCTACTCCCCCTTCCTGACCAGCGGTTACTTCGCCGAAACATTGGCTGCAGGGGGAGCTTACAGCCCGGCGAAGAGGAACGCCGCGGACATCGCATCCTGTCTCGACCTGGCGGAAAGGGCGTTTGCCGCTCTTAATCGGGACCATACCAACTTCGAACTCTTCGTGTGTAGGGCCGCTTGGTGCTCACGGTTTTGCGAGATCGCCTGGGATCACACCTGGATCGCGCTGGACCACCAGGCCCGCCGCATCACCGTGATGATGGGCTCTGACACGGACTGAAAGCCGCGCTCCTTTCCCCCTCACTCCGCCTGCACCTCTTCCGTCGGCTTGGAATGCCGGTCGTAGCGGATGTCCTTGGCGGAATCCAGGAAGACGGCGTCTTCCCCGATGTTCTTCGCGAGGTCGCCGATACGCTCCAGCGAGCGGGCGACGAAAATGAGGTGCAGGTAGTCTTCCGCCTTTTCGCCCCCTTCCTCCAGCCGCGTGGTGAAGGAAGCGATCAGCCGCTTGTGCATCTTGTCCAGATCCTTGTCCTTGATCTGGAGGGATTGACCGAGCTCGGCATTGCGATCCGTGTAGGCGGAGAGCGCGTCGCGGAGCTGCTGGTCCGCCAGGGCGTAGAGGGGTTCCAGGAAGGTGGTCTCCGGGCATTCCGGGCGGGCGAGCATCTTGCGCGCTCGCTTGGCGATGTTCGTGGCATGGTCGGACACCCGTTCCAGGTTCGCCGCCACCTTCATCGATGTGATCACCTGCCGCAGGTCGCTCGCCACGGGGTGGAAGCGCACCAGGGTTTCCATGCCGATCCGGTCGATCCGCAGCTCCGCCTCGTCCACCTCGTCGTCGTCCGCGATGGCCGCCTTGCAGCGCTCCAGATCGCGCGCGAGCAGCCCCTGCATGGCGCGTTCCAGATTCAGGCGGGCCTGCCCGGCCATGGAAATGACCTCGTTGCGCAGCGCGGCGAAGGCCTGGTCGAACTCGCGGAGGATGTGTGGGGTATCCGAATGCATGGGGTCGGGATTCAGCCGAAACGGCCGCTGATGTAGTCCAAGGTGCGCTTGTGCGCGGGATTTTCGAAGATTTTCCGGGTGTTGTCGTACTCTACCATATCACCCAGGTAAAAGAAAGCCGTCCTATCGGAAACCCGCGTGGCCTGCTGCATGTTGTGGGTGACGATAACGATGGTGTAGTGCTCCTTGAGCTCCAGGATCAGGTCCTCCACGTGGCCGGTGGCAATGGGGTCCAGCGCGGAGCAGGGTTCGTCCATGAGGATGATTTCCGGGTCCACCGCCATGGTGCGGGCGATGCAGAGGCGCTGCTGCTGGCCGCCGGAGAGGCCGGTGGCGATGTCTCCCAGGCGGTCCTTGACCTCGTCCCACAGGGCGGCGCGGCGCAGGGATTTTTCCACCACTTCGTCCAGCGCGGATTTCCGCTTTTCCCCCAGGGTGCGCGGACCGTAGGCCACGTTGTCGTAGATGCTGCGGGGGAAAGGGTTGTATTTCTGGAAGACCATTCCCACGTGTCGGCGGAGCTGCACCGGATCGATCGCCTTGTCCGCGATATTCGCGCCTTCGATGATGATGGAGCCCTTCGTCACCTCCGCGCCGGGAACGAGGTCGTTCATGCGATTGAAGCACCGCAGCAAGGTCGTTTTGCCGCAGCCGGAAGGCCCGATGAAGGCCACCACCTCGTGTTCCGGCACGTCCAGGGTGATATCCTTCAGGACCTTCTTGTCCCCGTAGCAGAAATCCACGCCCTTCACCTGGATCGCCGGGAGACCGGCGGGGACCGGCGCACTGGCAGGGGGGATCGCGGGGTCTTCTTGGCTCATCGGCGGGTGCGTCTGCCGTCTCCGCGGCGGCGCTTCGGTTAGCAGTGACATGGCGGCTTGTAAAGGTCTCGCCGCCCGCTGGCCCGGCAGCAGCGGGACTTTGTCAGGGAATCCGTGTCGTGCGGCTTGCCACGTGTGACGATTTCGACACAAATCCCGCCCGGAAACCTTCCCATGATCTCCATCCAACGCCTGTTTGGCAAAGAGGACCGCTTTTTCGACCTGCTGGTAGCCAGCGCCGGAGAGGCGCGCCAGAGCATCGAGGGCCTGACCCACATCCTGCGCCACGAGAAAGCCCCTTCCCTGGGGGAATTCGCCGAGGTGCGCAAGAAGGACAAGCTCATCACCCAGGAAATCAGCGACTTGCTGGTGAAGAGCTTCGTCACCGCCCTGGAGCGGGAGGATATCGAGGCCCTCTCCACCGCCCTCTACAAGATCCCGAAGACGGTGGAGAAATTCGTGGAGCGCTACCAGATTTCCCAGGAGCGGGTGGCGGAAATCGATTTCCACCGCCATGCCGCCATGCTGGACGAGGCCACCGGCCTGGTGGCGGAGATGATCCACGCCCTGCGCAAGGGCATGGACATCGTCCGCATGAAGGAGCTGAACGACCGGATGCAGCAGATCGAGGGGGATGCGGACAAGCTGATGCTCGAGCGGCTGAGGGACCTCTACAGCGGGAAATACGATCCCCTGCTCGTGGTGATCGTTTCGAACCTCTACGACCTCCTGGAGAAGATTTTCGACCGCTGCCGGGACGTCGGCAACGTGGCGAAACAGATCGCCTACAAGAATTCCTGACGCGCGCCGGACATGACGCTCATCCTCGTCGTCATCCTCGTGGCGCTCGCCTTCGAGTTCATCAACGGTTTCCACGACACGGCGAATTCCATCGCCACGGTGGTCTCCACGAAGGTGCTCACGCCGCGGCAGGCGATCATGCTGGCGGCGGTGACGAATCTCATCGGCGCGCTGGTGGGCCACGCGGTGGCGAAGACGGTCTCCTCCGGCCTGGTGGACTCCCAATTCGTCACCACCGGCACGATCATCTGCGCGCTCTTCGGCGGGATCGTATGGAACCTGCTCACCTGGTGGCTGGGCCTGCCCTCCAGCTCCACCCACGCGCTGGTGGGCGGCCTCTGCGGCGCCACCCTGGCCACGGCACAGAATCAATGGGAGGCCATCATCTGGTCCCAGGAGAAGCTCAAGGACGGCAAGATCGTGATGGAAGGCGTGCTGCACAAGGTCATCTGGCCGATGCTCGGCTCCCCGGTGATCGGCCTGATCGGCGGCTTCCTGATCATGACGCTGCTTTACGCGCTGCTGCGGAATGCCCGGCCGATGTGGGTGAACCGCTTCTTCGGCCGCGCTCAGATTTTCAGCGCCAGCTACATGGGCTTCGCCCACGGCCTGGCGGACGCGCAGAAAACCATGGGCATCATCACCCTGGCGCTCGTCACCGCGACCACCGCGGGGTCCTTCGAGACCCTGCCGAAGTGGCTGCATTTCCTTAAAATGGAAAAAACCCCCGCGGCCGAGCAACTGCTGCTGGAGGTAATCGAAGGCAGGCACACGCTGGAAACCGCGGCCGGACTGGAGCGGGAAGGCTTCAAAATGCGCTCCGGGGAATTCCGCGAGGCCTTCCTGGCCCTGGCCGCGGAAGTCCATGAGGACCTGGGGGACAAGCCCGGGGCGGAACGCTCCCGGGCCGACGTGCAGGCGGATTACGAGGCCGCCACCGCGCGGGAGAAGGCCCGCATCCTGCCGAAAATCCCCATCCTCGGGCCGATGCTGGCGGTGAAGGTCACCGACTGGGTGAAGAACCTGGATTCCGTGGAGCAATACGCCCTCCGGGAGGGCAAGAAGCCCCTCCCCGCGATGGCAAGCAAGGTGCGCGACCTGGCCCCGGACGTGCCCGCCTGGATCAAGGTGGTCTGCGCACTGGTGATGGCCGCGGGCACTTCCGCCGGCGGCTGGCGCATCATCAAGACCATGGGGCACAAGATGGTGAAACTCCAGCCCGTGCACGGTTTCGCCGCGGAAACCACCGCGGCCACCCTGCTCGCCGTCACGGGCAAGCTCGGCATGACCGTCTCCACCACCCACGCCATCACCACCGCCATCATGGGCGTCGGCGCCACCAAGCGCTTCAGCGCCATCGACACGAAGATCGTGAAAAAGATCCTCGGGGCCTGGGTGCTCACCCTCCCCGCCGCCGGCGGCGTGGCCTACGCCGCCATGTGGCTGTGGCTGAAGGTGGCAGGGTGAAACGTAGTCCGCCCGGTCTCAGGGCGGAGGGAGGCCGCTTGTGTCCCCGTTTCTCCTGCCTCCGGCCATGCGAGGGACAAATGCGCCTCCGCCCGGCTTTCATAGGAAAGCATGAAGCACCTCGCTATCTGCAACCTTTCCCTGCTGCTTGCTACGGCGGGACCGGCCATTCCGCCCCCCGCTCTCTGCGCGATATGCAGAAACCTCTCTGCCTCCGTGGTGACGAAGTTCGTGCCGGTGCGGCATGCGGATTTGGACAAGGTCGCGAATCTCCTGGTGAAAGCCTTTCCGGACGACCCGGCGGAAGAAATCCCGCTGCAGGTGGTGGCAAACCATCGCACCCGGGAGATATTCCTCTTCGGTCCGGTGTCGAAGATGGATCTCGCCGAAGCCGTGATCCGGGCGGTGGATACCGATCCCCCGCCGCCGGGATTCGCGCCGCTTGGAATAGCGGGATGGCGGATGCCAGGCGCGTACAGGGCCTTGCAACCCTCTGGAACGAGGTAGCCGTTGGCAAAACCGAAGATCTCGCTTTTCCCGGCGAGATGGCATAGGACATCCATCAACGCGTGAGACTCTTCCTTATAATCCTTCTCGGCATCGCCGGGGTGTGGATCGGTGGCTCGACGATCCTGCATGTGTTGAACCTGAAAGTCTTGCCGGAGCTCAAAGCGGGTGTTCTTTTTAATAAAATGGCGAACGGCGGCATCGGTCCCGCCGATTTCGCGTCGGATGAGCCCTTGGCCCGAGCCTGTGTCCAGCGCATCAAGCTGACTCCCTCTTTCATTCAAAAGATCGAGGCGAGGTTCGGTGACGATGCAGTCCAGGATTTCAATTTCGCCGTCAAAGATGGCAAACTCCCTCACGTTCTATGGTGGCCGGACACAATCGAGCCGGAGCGAGTCCAGATCCAGCGCCATAAGGATGGAGTCTTCTTGTTCAGCTATCCCAACTTGGGTTTTTGGCCTGTCTCGAAGGATGAAGGCTGGAAAATCTGCCTGACGAATTACTTGTCGGATAAAAACGAGGATATCGGCAATTACCGGATGCGCCTGGATCGAGAGATCCACTATTTGGAAAAAGGAATATCCCTAATCGAAACCGACCCCGGGCTTACCATTGAAAAGCTCCGCATGGAGATGGAAAAGGCTTTCATGGAATTCAAGTGATCCTTCCCCCCGCCCCCGCGATGCGGGCGACGAGGGCGCGGAGAGGTGGCTCAAGGAGGGGCCACGGGCAAGCGGTTGCGGTGGAGGCGGGGTTTGATGATGGTGGCAAGGGTCCCGGGGTCGGCTTGGAAAGCAGGGCCGAGGAAGCGGGCGAGGCCGGGGAGAACGGCGGCGGGCC
>CBFGVD010000180.1:0-6933 GCA_965651965.1 uncultured Verrucomicrobiaceae bacterium
CGGCCGGAAGATCGGCTACTCGCAGGATTCCCGCACCCCCGCTGAATTCGACATCACGGAAGCGCTGAAAGAGGGCGAGAACGTGCTGGCCGTGGAAGTTTACCAGCATTCCGACGGCTCCTATCTGGAGGACCAGGACATGTGGCGCATGAGCGGGATCTTCCGCGACGTCTATCTCTGGACCTCCCCGCAGCTCGACGTGCGGGACCACTGGGTGCAGGCCGGCCTGACGCCGGACTACAAGCAGGGCACCTTGCGCGTCTCCGCCACGGTGGTGAATGAATCCGCCGAGACGAAGGGCGCGAAGGTCCGCTTCACCCTGCTCGGGCAGGACGGGCGGGAGCTCGTCTCCCAGGAAGGCCCCGTGGGCGTGCCCGCCAAGGGCGAATCCTGGTACTCCCTGGAGGTGCCGGTGGTGACCGGCGTTTCATTCTGGAGCGCGGAAACGCCGGTGCTCTACCCCTACGTGGTCAGCCTGCTCGATGAATCCGGCAAGGAGCTGGCCCACTACGCGGGCAAGACCGGCTTCCGCCACAACGAGGTGAAGGACGGCCAGTTCCTCCACAACGGCAAGCCGATCCTCTTCAAGGGCGTGAACCGCCACGACCACCACCCGCAGACCGGCCACCACGTGACCGAGAAGGACATGATGGCCGACCTGCTGCAGATGAAGCGGACGAACATCAACGCCATCCGCTGCTCCCACTACCCGAACGACCCGCGCTTTTACGAACTCTGCGACGAGCTGGGCTTCTACGTCATCGACGAGGCGAACATCGAGACCCACGGCATGGGCTGGGGGCCGGATGCGAACCCGCTGGCGAAGGACCCCGCCTGGGGCCCCGCCCACCTGGACCGCATGAAGAACTGCCTGGAGCGGGACAAGAACCACCCCTGCATCGTGATGTGGTCCATGGGCAACGAGTCCGGGGACGGCTTCAATTTCCAGATGATGTCCAAGTGGCTCCGCGAGCGCGATCCTTCCCGCCCGGTGCACTACGAGCAGGCGCAGACGCGCCCGCACGTGGATGTCTTCGCGCCGATGTATGCCCCCGTCCAGGGCAGCCTGGACTACTGCCGCAATGAGGAGAAGAAACCGCTCTCCCTGCAGCGCCCGCTGATCCAGTGCGAATACAATCACGCGATGGGGAATTCCTCCGGGAACCTGGCGGAATACTGGGACATTTTCCGCAAGGAGCGCCTGCTCCAGGGCGGCTTCATCTGGGACTGGAAGGACCAGGGGATCATGGAAAAGATCCAGGCCCGCGATGCGGCGGAAGACCGCTCCGGGAAGGGCCGCAAGACCGCTCTCTTCGGGTCTCTCTCCAGGGAGGAAGGTCTCTACGGCGGCGGCGTGATCGTGCAGGAAGCCGCGGATCTGGACCTTACGGAAGCCGTCACGCTCGTGGCGGAAGCACGCGGGAACTTCGGCGGGGCGAAGGCCCAGGGCGGCGGGGATAACAACCGCAACGAATCCGACGGCTATCCCATCATTTCCAAGGGCGACAGCTCCTACATGCTGAAGGTGAATTCCGACGCCACGAAGATCGAGTTCTTCGTCTTCATCGCGGGCAAATGGGAAACCCTCTACGCCGATCTGCCGGAGGGCTGGCGCTCTTCCTTCCACACCGTGGCGGGCACCTACGACGGCAAGCAACTGGCGGTGTATGTGAACGGCAAGCAGGCCGCCGCCCGCCCCTGCACCGGAGCGATCGCCACCAACCGCTGGCGGCTGGGCATCGGCCTGGAAACGGAAAAGCCGGACCGGAAGTTCGACGGCTCGATCCGCCGCGCCGCCGTTTACGGCCGGGCGCTGGCGGCGGAGGAAATCGGTTTCGAGGCTCAGGACGCCCTGCTGTCCTTCGATTTCGCGAAGGACGCGGAGAAGCCGGAATCCCGCTTCATCTTCGCCTACGGCGGTGATTTCAACGACCGCCCGAACCAGAAATCCTTTTGCTTCAACGGCATTTGCCTGCCGAACGGCCAGCCCGGCCCGCAATTCGAGGAAGTGAAGAAAGCGCACCAGGACTTCCACGCCGGCGCGGTGGACATCTCCAAGCCGGAGCTCCGCATCCGCGTGACGAACGAGCGCTTTTTCAAGGGCAGCGCCGATGTGAAGGCCTCCTGGAAGCTGCTCAAGAACGGCAACCAGGCCGCGGAGGGCAAGCTGGAGATCGGCGACATCCCGCCTCAGGAAAGCGCCGAATTCACCGTGCCGACGGGTGTCGCCCCGGAGCCGGGCGCCGAATATGTCTTCCGCATCCGCTTCGACCTGGCCGCGCCGACCGCCTGGCACCCGGCGGGCATGCCGGTGGCCTGGGAGGAGATCCCCCTGCCCTGGGGCAAGCGCACGCCCGCCGCCCCGGCGAAGGCCGAAGGCAAGGCGGCCGTGACGGATGCCGCGGAGGCCGTGACCCTCTCCGCGGGAAAAACGGTGGCCGTGGTGGACAAGAAATCCGGCGTGCTTTCCTCCTGGAAGATCAACGGCAAGGAACTGCTGCTCTCCCCGCTGCACCTGAATTTCTGGCGCCCGCCGACGAACAACGACGAAGGCGCCCGCCTGCCCCGCCAGCTCGCCGTCTGGCGGCGTGCCGGGGCGGAGGCCGCGGCGACCGGGGTGGAGGTGAAGGAGGAAGGGAACGATGCCGTCCTCACCTCCCGCCTGAAGGTGCCCGCCGGGGACAGCGAGGCGGTTCTGAATTGGCGCATGCACCCCTCCGGCCAGCTCTCCGTGGCGGTGGAATTCACGCCGAAGGGCGATCTCCCGATGATCCCGCGCCTGGGCATGCAGTGCCGGGTCGCCGCGGGCGTGAACTCGATCTCCTGGCACGGCAAGGGCCCGCACGAGAACTACGCCGACCGCAGCCGCGGGGCCTGGACCACCGTCCACAACGGGAACGTGCCCCAGCTTTTCAACCGCTACCTGGACCCCCAGGAAAGCGGCAACCGCACGGAGACGCGCTGGGTGCGCTTCACCCCTGCGGGCGGCGGTGCCGGGCTGCGGGCGGATGCCGCAGGGGATTCCCTGCTTTCCTTCTCCGCCTACCCCTATTCGCCGGATGACATCGAGCTGGCCCGCCATCCCGCGGATCTCCAGGCGGGCGAGGCGGTGTGGCTGAACCTCGACCACCGCCAGATGGGCCTGGGCGGCACGAATTCCTGGGGCGAGCTGCCGCTGGAGCAATACCGCATCCCCGCCCGCGGCACCTACCGCTGGTCCTTCCTGCTGAGCCTGGAGGACATCCCCGCCCCGCGCCGCGCCGCCATCCCGCCCGGCATGCTGCCGCCCGGCATGCTGCCGCCCGGCATCGGCCCGGAGGGCAAGCCCGTGCCCCCCGGCACCACGCCGCCGGCCCCGCCGGAACCCGAGCCCGCCGAGTAGGCCGCCCCGCTTTTTCGTTATACCGCCCATGTCCTTAGACCTCGCCACTCCTCTCGCCGACCTCGCCGCCGCCGCCGCCGCGGGACTCAAAGAACACTTCGGCACCGATGCCACCGTGACCGCCGCAGCGCCGGGACGCGTGAACCTCATCGGCGAACACATCGATTATTGCGACGGCTTCGTCCTGCCCTTCGCCATCGACCGCTACATCGTGATGGCCGCGGCGCTGAACGGGACCGACGAGGCGCGGGTGGCGACGGCGCTTGGCGGGGAACCGGCCGTGCTGCCGCTGAACGTGCCGCAGGAGGTCTCCGCCCCGAAATGGGCGAACTACCTGCGCGGCGTCTTCCAGGGCTTCCAGGACCGCGGGCACACGCTCCAGGGCTTCGATGCCTACATCCTCTCCTCCGTGCCCGGGGGGGCCGGCCTGTCCTCCTCCGCCGCGCTGGAATGCTGCGTGGCCACGCTGCTGGAGGGCCTGCTCGATACCGTGCTGGATACGAAGGAGAAGGCCCTGCTGTGCCAGAAAGCGGAGCATGATTTCGCCGGCGTGCCCTGCGGCATCATGGACCAATTCGCCTCCGCCTTCGGCAAGGCCGACCGCCTGATCCTGATCGATTGCATGACGGGGGAACCCGAGCTCGTCCCCTTCGAAAATCCGGACCTCACCGTCCTGATCTCGAACACGATGGTCCACCACGAGCTCTCCGACGGCGGCTATGCCGCCCGCCGCAAGAACACCGAGGACGGTCTGGCCGCGCTGGGAAAAAAATCCTGGCGGGAAGTCGGGCTCGTGGAGGTGGAGGAGGCCTGGGACCGCATGGGCGACCCGGTGAACCGCCGCAGCCGCCACGTCGTCGGGGAGATCGCGCGCACCGTCGCCGCGGCGGAAGCCCTGGCGCAGAACGACTACGAGGCGCTGGGCCCGCTGATGGCCGCGAGCCACGATTCCCTGCGGGATGACTTCGAGGTCTCCTGCGGAGAGCTGGACATCATGGTGGAGATCGCCCGCGCCATCGGCCGCAGCGGCGGCGTCATCGGCGCGCGCATGACGGGCGGCGGCTTCGGCGGCTCCACCGTCACGCTCTGCGAATCCGGCAAGGCGATCGAGATCGCCGCCACCCTGGCGGAGAAATACAAGGAAGCCACCGGTATCACCCCGCAGATCTTCTCCTCCAGACCCTCGGCGGGAGCGCATCTGGTGGGGTAGGACCGGCCCCGAAGGAAGGGACAAGCGTCCCGCTTGTCCGCGAAGCAAGGACGAAGCCCGCCGCGAGGGACCGCCCGCGGTCGGTCGGGACGTCCGCCCCCACCTGCCCCCCAAAAACCTTGAAAGCATGCGCATTTCAGGGACGTTTTAGTCCTGAATCGTGTCTTTCCGCGCCATTATCTCCGTTCTGCTGGCCAGCTCCCTTTGCGGGGCGGCGGATGATTTCGCAGGGAAAGTCACGCCCTTGCTCTCGAAATACTGCTTCGAGTGCCACGGGGAGAAGAAGCAGAAAGGCGGCATCGAGGTCCACCACCTGACCTCCGCGGATGCCGCGCTGCGCCACCACCGCTTTCTGGAAAACATCGCCGAGCAGGTGGAACTCGGCGACATGCCGCCGGACGACGAGGACGTCCTCCCCACCGATGCCGAGCGCAAGCTGCTGGTGGCGGAGATCCGCGGGGTGCTGGAGAAGCTGGAAAAGGGCGACTTCCCCCGCAATCCGGGCCGCACCACCGTGCGACGGCTCAACCGCAACGAGTATAACAACAGCGTGCGGGATCTTTTCGGCGTGGATTTCATGCCGGGCCGCGATTTCCCCTCCGATGGAGCGGGCGGAGAGGGCTTCGACAACGTTGGCGACGCCCTCTTCGTCCAGCCGTCGCTGATGGAGAAATACCTGGCGGCTTCCCGGAAGGTCGTCGCCGCCCTTTACGAAGACCCGCAGCGCCTGGACCGCGTGCTGCTCGCCAAGCCGGGCGACAAGCTGCCGCCGGAGCGGGCCGCGCGCACGGTGCTGCTGGCCCACGCCTCCCTGGCCTTCCGCCGCCGCGTGAACGATGAGGACCTGGCCCCGCTGCTCGATCTCTTCTCCAAGCGCCTCGCCGCCGGGGCGGGCTATGAGGATGCCCTGCGCGCGCCGCTCCAGGCCCTGCTGGTGCATCCCTCCTTCCTCTTCCGCATGGAGGCGGACCAGCCGGGGACGGCGGAATGGCGGATCGACGACTTCGAGCTGGCGACCCGCTTGTCCTATTTCCTCTGGGCTTCCACGCCGGACCGGCAGCTCCTCAAGCTGGCGGACGAGGGCAAGCTCTCCGACCCCGCCGTGCTGCGCGCGGAAGCCCTGCGGATGCTGGCGGACAAGCGCTCGGAGAGCCTCTCCCGCCACTTCGCCGGGCAGTGGCTGGGCTTCGAGGAATTGCGCGAGAACGCCGAGCCGGACCCGCAGCGCTTCCCGAGCTTCACGCGGAGCCTGCGGGTGGCGATGTACCGGGAATCGGTAGAGTTTTTCAACCACCTGGTCCGCGAGAACCGCCCGGTGCTGGAATTGCTGAGCGCGGACTACACCTTCGCGAACGGGGAACTGGCCAGGCACTACGGCCTGAGCGGCGTGAACGGCACGCAGATGCAGCGCGTCCCGCTTTCCGACCCCAACCGCGGCGGGGTGATCGGCCAGGCCTCCATCCTCACCGCCACCTCCATGCCCCTGCGCACCAGCCCGGTGAAACGCGGCAAGTGGATCCTGGATACCCTGCTCGGCACGCCGCCGCCGCCGCCGCCGCCCGATGCCGGCGTGCTCCCCGGCGACGACAAATCGACCGAAGGCCTTTCCTTCCGCGAGATGCTGGAGGTCCACCGCAACAAAGCCTCCTGCGCCGGTTGCCACGAGAAGATCGACCCGCTCGGCTTCGGGCTGGAGAACTTCGACGCCATCGGCCGCTGGCGCAGCACCGATGCCAACGGCAAGCCGATCGACTCCAAGGCCACCCTGCCCGGCGACATCACCTTCTCCACCCCCGCGGAACTCAAGAAGCTGCTGCTCGGCTCCGACGAACTTTTCCTGCGCAACCTCGCCCGCAAGATGCTAGCCTACTCGCTGGGCCGCCCCCTGGAGTATTACGACGAGGCGGTGGTCACCGAACTCGTCGCCAAGCTCCGCAAGGACGATTTGAAAATGCAGACCCTGATCCTTTCCATCGTCGAGTCCCACCCCTTCCAGAACCGCAGCGCGAAGCGCTAGCCTGCACGTTTCGTCATTAGTGCTTAAAAATTAGTCATCCCAGCATCATGGCCAATATCCAAACCCAGAAATGGCTCATGCCGCGCCGCAGCTTCCTGCGCGGTGCGGGCGCGACCCTCGCGCTGCCCTTCCTCGATGCCATGCGCCCCCTGATGGCCGCCGGCACCTCTTCCTCCATCCCGATCCGCATCGCCCTGCTCTACATGCCGAACGGCGTGCGCGCGGACCGCTGGACTCCGGACGGCAAGGGCAAGGGCTTCAAGCTCTCCCCGATCCTTTCCCCCTTGGAAAAGCACCGCGAGGAGCTGCTGATCCTCACCGGCC
>CBFGVD010000181.1:0-6903 GCA_965651965.1 uncultured Verrucomicrobiaceae bacterium
CTTTTTTGGGGGGAGTTTTCAGTTTTCAGGAAAGACCGGGAAGTACCGGACTTGCAGGCAACGCGCGGCTTTCTCTGAAAACTGAAAACTCTCCGTAGGGAACCCTCCCATGTTTGGGAAAAAGCCTGCTGCTTTGGAATTGCCCGGGGTCCGTGGATTTCCGTAGGGTCGCCGGGAAATGAAAGCATTCCGTTCTTGGTGGTCGGTTCTTCCTGCGTCCGCACTGGTGCTCGGCGCCTGTGGCAAGAAAGAGAAGGAGGGAGCCCCGCCGGCTGCTCCGGGAGAAGTGGTGCCCGCTGCACCGGGCAAGCAGGAGGAGGCCGCCGCACCCGCGCCGGCCCTCACTCCCGGGGAGCGCGCCGCCATGCTCGGGATTGTCGGCCAGCTCGCGAAGGATACCGAGAGCGTGATCGCCATTTACGATGGCAAGGAGATCGTGAAGCGCCTGCGGGGCTTGAAGACCTGGGGATTCATCCGCGAGGTCACGATGGAGACGGAAGGCACCGACCCGGAAGAAGAGATGGCGGAAGGCATGGCGGAGGCCGGGAAATTCCTGGGCGAGGAGATCTTCATCGCCACCGGCAAGGGCACGGCCCCGCAGTTCGGCAACCTCGTGAAAATCGGGGACCGCATGAATTATTTCCAGATGCGGATGATGGTGCAGTCCTTCGCGAACGGCGTGAAGAACGGGGACATCTCCGGCGTGGGCGAGACCGATCCGGAAGCCATGATGGAAATGGCGAAGGAACTCGGGAAGGATATCCCGCTCGTCGAAAGCCTGGTCATGCCGCCGGTGCTCGTCGGCATCAAGGCGGCGGACGCTGAGACCCTCGGCAAGGCACGGCAGGAGCTTTCCTCCAACATCGACATGATGTTCGGCATGATGGGGGAGGGCGCGGTACCGGTGGAGTTCACCAGGAGCGGCGTGGCCTTCAAGGGCTACAAGCTCCTCGGCAGCTTCCTCGCCGAGCAGATGGAGCAGGGGAGGGAGGGCATGGAAGCGATGTTCGAGCCCGGAGACGTGGACCGCCTCATCGCCGCCATCAAGGAAAAGAACCTCGTGGTGGCCCACGGCAGCTCCGAGAACAACCATCTGATGATCTACACCGGCAACAGCGAGGACGAGTGCCCGCTGGCGGAGAGCGTAGACCAATCCCTGGCCGCGAACGACGCGATTTCCTTCGTGGACGCCTACAAGGACAAGAAGATCGCCTCCTTCATCTACAGCGACAAGGGACTGGTGAAGGAAACCGTGGTCGGCAACCTCAAGAGCATGGCCGAGGGCGTGCGCGACGGGTTGGCGGGGACGGATGCCTTCGGCGATACCCGCGAGCTGGCCGCCCTGCTCGACATGGTGGTGGAGAAGGAGCAAGCCGTGCTCGCCCTTGCGAAGCCGGAGACCTTCGGCGCTCTGGCCGTGCTGGATGAAGGTGTGAAATTCGAAACCTTCGGCGGCAGCAATTACGGCGCGATCGATTACTCCGCCCCCCACCAGCTGGCGAAGCTCGGCGAAAAGGAAGACGTGCTGCTTTTCGCGAACTGGATCCGGGACAAGGAACATGCCGAACGCACCGGGGAATACCTGGAAACCGTGGTGGAGACCGCTTACGCCATGACCGAACGGATCGCCGGCATGGAGCTGGAGGACGAGAGCTTCCTGCAGTTCAAACAGGGCTTCGGGCTCTTCAACGAGAAATTCCGCGCGGACACCGTGGCGCTCTTCAATGCCGCGGGCACGGCCTGCGATGCCCTGGGGATGGAGACCGCCCTCGTGGTGGACCTGAAGGGAGCGATGCCGAAATTCCCCGGCGTACCGCAGGAAGTGGCGGACGGCGGGAAATTCGTGCGCGCCACCATGCTGGCTCCCGTCACCGACCGGGCGAAGCTGGGCGAGTCCTGGAAGCAGCTCGATGCCTCCCTCAAGAATATCCTGAAGACCGCCAGCGAGATGTCGGGCGACGAGATCCCGATGCAGGACCCTCTTTCCTCGAAGGAAAACGGCTTCACCACCTGGTTCTTCGCGGTGCCCTTCACCAACGACGATTTCATCCCCTCCGTGACGGTGAGCGACAAGTGGTTCGCCTTGTCTTCTTCCAAGCTGCAGGCGCTTGATCTCGCCTCCGCCGCGGATGCCGCCGCGGGCGATCGCAAGGGCGCATGGATGGAGTTCGACTTCGACACCCTGCGCAAGGCAGGCGGCGAGTGGGTCGATCTGCTGGAGAAGAACGGCGAGAGCGTCTTCGGCGGGCCGGAAGCATTCGCGGACTTCCAGGAAAATCTCCCGCGCATCCGCAAGGGCCTGGCCGCCATCGAGGAATTCGACGCCCTCTCCATCCACGAGCGTCTGGAAGGTGGCAAGCTCCGCGGGACCATGCATTTCAAGATGCGCTGATCCCGGGCGCGAAGCCGCTGCTTTTTTCCCGCAAGCCGGGCTCCTCGCGGAGCCCGGCTTTTTTGCGGATCGATACTCTCCCTCGGGTGTAGCGGGTCCGTGCCTGCCGGAGAAAGCTCCCCGCAGCGCAATCCCGGCCGCCGGATGGAAGGTGTTCCCGGTACCGGAATGTTCACTTTTCGAAGATATCAGAACTTGATTTTTTGTTAGTCCGGCGAGCATCTTGCGCGCATGCTGAGATGGCTCCTCCCTCTTCTGTCGTGCGCGTGTTCCTCCCTTGCCTCCGCGGCGTATCCCTCCGCCCAGACATGGGCCGCGGCGGGTAGTATCCACGGCTTCTCCCAGGTCCTCGATTTCAATACCGGTTACCATCATTGTGCCTATATCGATTCGGGTTCCGGCAAGGTGATTTACAAGCTGCTCGGGCCGGACGGCACGGTGTTGGCCGGGGGCGCGGCGGAAGAAGTGGACGATACCTCCGAGCCCGCCTCCACCTATGCCGTCACAAGCGTCGATTTCGACTCCGCCTCCCGTCCGGTGGTGGCATACACCCGTTTGGATAGCGGGATCCGCTCGATCCGGGTCGCCCGGTGGGATGGCTCCGCCTGGGTGATTGCACAGGTGGCCTCCGGTCTCTATAGCAACCGCCTCTCCCTCGCTTTGAACAACCGGAATGCGGCGGAATGGCGGCTGGCCTACGTCAATTACACCGCGCCTTCGCTGCGCCTCGCTTCCTCCGGGGGCGGGGATATCAAGGTCGCGGATCTCGAACCGGACCCTGTCGATGCCGGGGTGCAGCTCCGCTACTCCGCCGGCAGCGGTGCCATCGTCTACCGCGATCCGGCGGCAGGCGGGTTGCTTTTCGCCAATATCTCCGACGACGGCAGCGGCGCCTCCGCCCTCCATTCCCTCTCCACCGTCGATGCCTCGGGGGATGCCGGTGCGCAGGTGGCCTGGGTGCGCGGGCCCGGCGGCAGGCCGCATTTCGCCTATGTCGATCTCGCCTCCGGCGCGGTCAAGCTGGCCCGGCGGCTGCCGGATTTCTCCTGGACCAGCGAGGAAGTCCTCCGCCCGACCTTCGGCACCCTTGCCAATCCTTCGCTCTGGTTCGACCCGCAGGGCAATCCGGTGCTCGCCTGCACGGATACGGCGGGAGATGCCCTCCGCTTCGCGGCACGGATCGCCGGGGATTGGCATGAAGATGACATCGATTTGACATCCCTGATGCGCGGGCCGGTGTTCATGACCACGGAGAGCGGCGGCGGTTTCCGTCTCTTCGCCGTCACCGAGCCTCTTTCCGGCAGTTCCCACCATCTGCGCATGCACGGGCCGGTGGATGATTTTTCCGATCCGGACGGGGACGCCGTGCCGCTGCGATTCGAGCGCGCTTTCATGATGAACCCCGCCGTTCCGGACCGGGACCGGCTGCCCGCGCCGCTTGTCTTCAGCACCGGCGGACAGCCGCGCTGCGGCTTCACCGTCCGGCAGGACCAGACGGGTTCCCACCTGAATACCGCCGCCTATCAGACCGATGAGCTGGAAGTGCGCATCGAGGTTTCGCCCGATCTCCGGAACTGGAGCTACAATGCCTCGCTCGTGGGGCGTTCCGATTCGTTCACGCTGAACGGCGTGCGTTACTCCACCTACCATATCCAGGATCCGGTGGGCACCCCGGGAGGAAATCGCTTCCTGCGTGTGGCGGTGATCCGGCGCTGAAGGCGATCCTCCGGATCAGGTTTCCACCCAGAGGCTTTTCAGATACGGCTCCCCGGTGAAATCCGCCGGCATCGGTGCCGGGCGGGTGCGGACAGGCACGGGCGCGGCGGCGCGGACCTGCGCCTCGAAGGCCCGCGGCGGCAGGGTCCTGCAATTCGTGGAGGCGAGCAGGAAACCTCCCGGGGCGAGGCAGCGGAAGGCCAGCTCCGCCAGCAGGCCGTAGTCCTTTTCCACGCGGAAAACCTTGCCCTCCTTGTCCCGGGAAAAGGTGGGCGGATCGAGCACGATGCCATCGAATTTCCGGCCTTGCTTCGCGAAACGCGTGAGCCAGTGGAAGGTATCGCCCTTGCAGAAGAAATGGTCCGCGGGATCCAGTCCGTTGAGCCGGAAATTCCGCTTCGCCCAATCCAGGTAGGGCTGCGCCAGGTCCAGGGTGGTGGCGGCGGCCCCCGCGGCGGCGGCGAAGACCGAGAAAGCCCCGGTGTAGGCGAAGGTATTCAGAAGGGTCATCCCCGGTGCCAGGCGGGAGCGCAGCTCCGCGCGGTTGTCCCGCTGATCGAGGAAAATTCCCTGTGAATAGCCGGATTGGAAGGAAATCTCGAAGGCGAGCCCGCTCTCGTGGATCGTGAAGGGCTCCGCCTGCTCCGGGCCGCAGAGATGGGCGGGGGATTCCTTCTGCTGCTGGTCCAGGCGTTTCCAATAAACGGGCCGCTCCTGTTCGCGGAGCCAGGCCGTCATCTCCCGCGGCGGCTGCCGGTCGCGCGTGGAGAGCAGCCAGCGCCCCGCGAAGTCCTCCAGCTCCAGCCCCGGCAGGCCGTCGCCCTCGCCATCGATCAGGCGCAGGGCATCCGTGCCGGGCCGCCGCAGCGGGGCGCGTTTCGCGAGGGCGGCTTGAAACAGATGTCGCATGGGCGGCATTGCCATGAGGGATCGGGCCGTTACCATCCAGCGCGAAATGAGCGACCTTGCCTCCGTACTCGACGATGCCCTCTCCGCCGGTCACATCCTCCCCAGCACCCGCAGGAATATCGACCTGCTGTTGGAAGGCGCCGCGAATCCGGCCGCGGAGGCCGCCGTGCGGGAGCTCGCCTCCACCCGCCGGTGGGAGGAGCTGAACGACCGCTTCTTCAAGACCCTGGCTTTCGGCACCGGCGGCTTGCGCGGTCGGACCATCGGCAAGGTTGTCACGGAAGCGGAAAAGGGCCGGGGCGGCCCGAACGAGCGGCCGGAGCACCCCTGCTTCGGCACCGCCACGATGAATTTCTTCAATGTCTCCCGCGCGGTCCGCGGCCTGATCGCCTACGTGAAGCGCCACGTGGGCGCGGAGCGGAAGCCGAAGCTGGTCTTCGCCCACGATTCGCGCCACTTTTCCCGCGATTTCGCGGAATTCTGCGCCAGGGCCGCCGCGGAGCTGGGTTGCGATGCCTTTCTCTTCGAATCCGGCCGGGCCACGCCGGAGCTTTCCTTCGCCATCCGGGAGCTGCGGGCGGATGCAGGGGTGGTCATCACCGCGAGCCACAACCCCGCGCATGACAACGGTTTCAAGGCCTACTTCGACGACGGCGCGCAAATCGTGGAGCCGCATGCCACCGGGATCATCGCGGAGGTGAATTCCATCCACAGCGAGATCTACGAGCCCTTGCCCGCCGCGGAGCAGGGCAGCGTCATCGCCATCGGCGCGGAAATGGACCGCCTCTACATGGACCGCTTGAAGTCCCTGCTGATGCGCCCGGAACTGCTGGATGGGACGAAGACCCGCGTGGTTTACACCAATCTCCATGGCGTCGGCGGCGTGATCATCGTGCCCATGCTCCGGGAGCTCGGCTTCGAAGTCATCACCGTGCCGGAGCAGGACGTGCAGGACGGCCGGTTCCCCACCGTGGATTCGCCGAATCCCGAGAACGCCCCGGCGCTGAGAATGGCCATGGATCTGGCCGAAAAGGAAGGCGCGGAGATCGTGATCGGCACCGATCCGGACAACGACCGGATGGGCGTGGCGGTGCGGGATGCGGAGGGGAAAATGCGCCTGCTCACCGGGAACCAGATCGGCTCCCTGATGGCCTGGTACCGCGCCAAGACGGCCTTCGAGATCGGCTGGCTGAACCAGGTCACCCGCGCGCGCGCGCTTTTCGTGAAGACCTACGTCACCACGGAACTCCAGCGCGCCATCGCGGACCGCTACGGCATCGGCGTGGTGGATACCCTCACCGGCTTCAAGTACATCGCGGAAAAACTGCGGAAATACGAGGACGCCATCCCGGCGGACAAGAAGGGCGGGGACTACCGCACTCTGGACGAGGCAAGCACCCGGGCGCTGCGCCTGGAGTATTCGCGCTTCTTCCTCTTCGGCGGGGAGGAGAGCTACGGCTACCTCGGCTGCGACTTCGTGCGCGACAAGGACGGCAACGGCGCGGCGGTGATGTTCGCGGAAGTGGCCGCCTACGCCAAATCCGCCGGCAAGACCCTGGCGGAGCTGCTGGATGAAATTTACCTCGAGTTCGGTTACCACGAGGAGCGCGGGAAATCGATGGTGATGGAAGGCGCGGACGGCGCGGCGAAGATCCTGGCCCTGGCGAATTCCTACTCCACGCATCCGCCGGAGGAAGTGGACGGCTCGCCGGTCGCGCGGATCCGGGATTTCGCCACGCAGGATCTTTTCGATGCGGAAGGGGACGCCCTGCCGAAGGAGAAGATGCTCTTCGTCGATCTGGAGGACGGCCGCTCCTTCGCCGTGCGGCCCTCCGGCACCGAGCCGAAGATCAAGTTCTACCTCTTCGGCAAATCCGCTCCCGGCG
>CBFGVD010000182.1:0-6901 GCA_965651965.1 uncultured Verrucomicrobiaceae bacterium
ACCCGGGGCGAGGATCGCGAACGACGGGATCGCCAGATGCTGCAGGTCCCCGATCACCGCCAACATCGAGAGCACGCAGAGGAAGAGGCTCACCGCCCCCAGGAACTGCATCGCGCGGATCAGCCCGAGCCGGCGGCGGATGTTGTCGATCTGGCTCCGCAGCAGTTCGTCCCGTTTCTCCAGCCAGTCCTTGTGAAGCTGGCGGATCAGCGCCGCCAGGTGGAGGAAGCGGTTCGTGAAGGAGAGGAAAAGCAGGCTGATCGCCGGGAAGAGCAGCGCGGGCGTGGAGACATCGAGCGTCACGGCGGCAGGTTAGACGGTCGCGGCGGGACAAGCAACCGCATGACTGGCAAGCTTTTTCGCTCGGCGGGCGCAGAGTTCCGGACTTGCCGCCGGACCCTGCCGGGGGGAACCTCCGCGCCCACGGATGAAGAAATTCTACCCTTACTTCAGATACCTCGCGGGGGTGCGCAGCACCTTCATCGCGGGTGTCGCGGCCGGGATTGTATTTGCGATAGCCAGCGGTTTCGGGATTCCCTTGATGGTGAAAACGGTCTTTCCCGTGATCTTCGGGAAACAGGAGAAGGTCATCGAGGTGCGAGAAGTGGTTGCGAACGCGGTGGGGCCTGCCGAGGCCGAGGTGCTCTTGAAGGACGCCTTCGGGGATGAGATGGAAACCTTCCACAAGACGGAGGAGTTCAGGCATTACTTCGCCGGCAAGGTGGGAGAGGAAAACGCACCCCGGGCCATCTTGATCGCCGCTTGTGCGATCATTCCCCTGGCAGCGCTCGTCCGGGGAATCGCCGGTTTCCTGAATGTTTACTGGATCACCGCGGCGGGCTTGCACGTCCTGCGGGAGATCCAGCAATCCGTTTTCGTAAAGCTGCAGAGGCTTCCCCTCGGCTTCTTCAGCGGGCGCAAGACCGGCGATCTGATCAGCCGCGTGATCTCGGATTCAAACATGCTGCAAGGCGTCGTCACCACGATTTCGAACGACCTCATCAAGCAACCCTTCACCCTGATAGGGGCCCTCGCTTTCCTCGTCTCGGATAGCATCGAGCGCAGCGATTCGTTTTTCCTCCTGATTTGCCTTCTCAGCATCCCCGTGGTGGTGGTGCCGATCCGCTTCATCGGCAAGCGGCTGATGCGGAAGGCCGCGCACATGCAGCGGGAATCGGGTGACAACTCCGCGGTGCTGGCGGAAACCCTCGGTGCCACCCGCGAGATCCGCGCCTTCAATCTGGAGGAAATGATGGGCCAGCGCTTCCTCGACGGCATCGCCCGGTGGACGAAATTCCACCTGAAGGTCATCAAATACCGCTACCTCACCCCGCCGATCATCGAGATGGTGGCCGCCGGGGTCGTGGCTTTCGCGCTCGGCTACGGGGCTTCCAAAGGACTCTCCCTGGAGCGGTTCATGGGCGTGGTGACCGCACTCTACATGTGCTACGACCCGATGAAAAAGCTCGGGGAAATCCACAACCGCATGAAGCAGGGCGAAGCCTCGCTGGATCGTCTGGAAGTCATCCTCAAGGCGGAGGAAGGCGTGACCGATCCGGCCCGGCCCGTGAAGCTCGGTCATGTGGAGGGCCGCCTGTCCTTCCAATCCGTCGAATTCTCCTACGGGGACAATCCTGCTCTTCACGACATTTCGCTGGAAGTCCCCGCAGGACAGGTTGTCGCGCTGGTGGGCCCCTCCGGCGCGGGCAAGACCACCTTTGCCAGCCTCGTTCCACGCTTCTACGACCCGACGAAGGGTAGGATCACCTTGGATGGCGTGGATCTCCGCGAGCTCAGCCTGAAGGACCTCCGCGATCACATCACCATCGTGCCGCAAGAGGCCGTCCTTTTCGCCGGAACGATCTACGAAAACATCCGGCTCGGCCGCATGAACGCCTCCAAGGAAGAGGTGATGGAAGCCGCGCGGCAGGCACATGCGCACGAGTTCATCATGCAGCTCCCGCAGGGGTACGACACCCAGGTGGGCGAGCGCGGGGCGCAGCTCTCCGGAGGCCAGAAGCAGCGCATTTCCATCGCCCGGGCTTTCTTGAAGGACGCCCCGGTCCTCATCCTCGACGAGGCGACCTCCGCGCTGGACGCCGGGGCGGAGGCCCGCATCCAGGAAGAACTCTCCAGCCTGACGAAAGGCCGCACCACCTTCATCATCGCGCACCGTTTCAGCACCATCCGTATCGCCGACCGCATCCTGGTCTTCGAGCACGGCCGCATCGTGGGCGACGGCACCTTCCAGGAACTGGAGGCGCAGCACGACATGTTCCGCTCGCTGTTGGAGATGCAGCGCCACTGAGCGGCAGCGGGACGGCCTCCGGGCCGGAAATGCTCACCAGAGTGCCGCGAAACGCCCTTTCAGCTCCGCCTGCCACTTTTCCAGAAAGGCGAGGTTCCGGGAAACCAGCGCCGGGTCATCTTCTCCGTCCTCGATCGCGGGAAAGCGGCTCTCCTCCGCCCCGATGGCGGCGGCGACTCCGGCGAGGGCTTCTTCCAGGGATTCCCGGGCCGCCTGCACCGCGGGCTCGAGCAACGCCTTGGCCAGGTTGCTCTTCGCCTCCTCCCTGCGCTTGGCGGTCTCTCCGGCTTGCTGGAGCGCCGCCCCTACCTTTGCGAAGAGATCCAGCAGCCGCGGCGAGATCGAGCCGCGCTCCTCGCCCGTGATGCCGCGGCATTCCATCCAGGCACGGAGACGGCGGGATGGCCGGGAAAGCCGGGCATAAGCCTCCTGGACCGCGGCGAAGTCCCCTCCGCTGCCCCCCGCATCCGGGTGTTCCCGCTTGCCTGCGGTGCGGAAGGCCTCCCGCAAATCCTCCTCGGAAATCGCCAGCCGCTTTTCCAGCCCGAGCCGTTCGAAGGGATCCATGCCTCAGGCGGCGAAACTTTCCCCGCAGGAGCAGGTTACGACCGCGTTCGGGTTGCTCACCTTGAAGCCGCCCTGCTGGAGGTCGTCGGACCAATCCAGCTCGCTTCCGCTTACGAAAAGGGCGCTTTTCGGGTCGATCACCACGGTCACGCGGTTGCTCGGCGCCTGGATGTCGCGGTCCCGCGGCCCGTCCGTCAGATCCATCTTGTATTGCAGGCCGCTGCATCCGCCGCCGATCACGGCGATGCGCAGCGCGCCCTCCGGCCGGCCCTGCTTTTCCAAAAGGCCCCGCAAATGGGCGGAAGCCGCATCCAGCACCCGGACCAGCTTTTCGTTCCCGATCTTGTAATTCACCGCCGCGGCAGTCATCGCTGCCGCAGTCTCCACCCCGATCACCCGGGTGAAAACTGAAATCTGGCCATGCACGGCCGGATGCCTACCTTCCCGCCCGCAGCCCGCATGGAGCAGAATGTCACGCCCGGCCTCGCCGTCGCCCTCGGATCTTCTTTCCTGGGCTATTACGCGCACGCGGGCTTCCTGAACGGGCTGGCCGCCGCCGGGCTCCATCCCGAGCGGATCTCCGGAGCGTCCGCAGGGGCCCTTGCCGGCTCCCTGTATGCCGCGGGTCTGCGCGGGGAAGCGCTGAAAGAAGCCGTGCTGGATGCCGGCCTGCGCTGGTCCTTTTTCGATTGGGGCGCGCTTTACCGCCTGCCGGGCGTGCTTTCCGTTTTCTGGTCTTCCGGCCTGCTGTCGGGGAAGGGGGCGGTGAAGCGCCTCCACGGGCTGGTGAACGGGGCCGATTTGTCGGCCCTGTGTTCCCCGGCCATGGAAATCGCCGTCACGGATGCCGCGAGCCACCGTGCCGAGATCCTGAGGGAGGGCCCTTTGGCCGAGCTCATCGTCGCCAGTTGCGCCGTGCCCGGCCTGCTCAATATCCAGAAAGTGGGGGAGCGCCGCTACATCGACGGCGGGATCGCCTGCGAGGCCCCTTTCGAGCAGTGGCTGGACGACCCGGCGGTCCACACCATCCTGGTCCACCGCGTGCGGCATGAGCCGGGCAGCGGCCCTGCCGTCTCCTGGGAAACGGTGGCGACCTCCATCGGCTCCGCGCACCAGACGGTGTGCAACGAATTCCACCGCCACCGCAGCGAGCTGGCGCGCCTGAAGGGCAAGCGCCTGGTGGAGATCGAGACGCTCACCCCCGTGCCGGGCATCTTCACCCAGAGGCGCGCGCCCTTGTGCTATGAACGGGGCTATGAAGCGGGCCTGCGTCTCGAAATCCCCGCCTGAGTCCTAGGCCTCGTCTTCCGCCAGGATCTTGTCGATCGCCTCGATCCACTCCCAGGGGCAGCGTTTCCTCTGGTACTTCCGCCACAGGATTTCACGCAGCTCCGCCCACAGCTCCTTCGGCACGGGATCGACGGGGTACCACTCGGGATCGGTCTTGAGCGTCGTCTGAAAGCTCCATTTGTTGGCGTGGCGGGATGCACGCCAGAAGCGCAGGCCTTCTTCGGTGCGTTCGCGCCATTCGTGGGACTCCATGCGCGGAGGCTGAGGGCGGCGGGCGGGGCTGCCAAGCGCCAAGCGAGCGGTGCGGCCTCAATTGGAACTTGGAAGTTTCCGCGCAGTTTCTAACTTTGCTTGCGTGCGGCGTGCCTTGCAGAGCGATGTCCTGAAAATCTTCGCCTACGTGGCGGCCACCCTCGTTCTCGGGGCGATCCTGGCCCCGTGGCTTTATCAGGCCGGGAAGGGTTTGGCGGAGGTCTTCGAGGGCAAGGAGGGCTCGGGCCCGTTGCACTTCATCGCTTCCGCGGCGGGTCGCGCCGATTTCCCGCGGTTTTTCGACCGTTCCCTG
Source organism: uncultured Verrucomicrobiaceae bacterium (assembly GCA_965651965.1). GTDB lineage: Bacteria > Verrucomicrobiota > Verrucomicrobiia > Verrucomicrobiales > Akkermansiaceae > Haloferula. Next base: position 4,731 of record CBFGVD010000182.1, read on the forward strand.
ATGCTTTCTGCGCTGGTCCTGCTTTTCCCCCTCGGCGCTTGGCTGCGGCTCGGCCGAGGGCCGGGCAGTTTCCGGGACACGCCCTGGTCCCTGCGCCTGCCGGACAATGTCATTGTCAGCGACCGCGGGCAGCCCCTGCGGCGGAATCCGGACGGCTGGTGGCACCTCGGCACCGGTTTCTTCATTGCCGCGGCCCTGCTGCTGCTCTCCGGCTGGCTGGTCCTCCAAGCGGGCTGTTTCGTGTGGAGGGATGCCGCCCTTTCCACCCGGGGCGTGCCGAACAAGTTCCCCATGGCCATCGAATGGGCGGACGCGGTGAAGGAAGTGTTGCCCCGCGCCCTGCTTGTCGCGCTGATCGAGGAGGTGCTCTTCCGCGGGGTCTTGCTGGGGATCTTCCTGCGGGCGATGCGACCCGGCCCCGCGATCCTGTTGCTGTCCTTCCTTTTCGCCTTCGTGCATTTCCTGGAGCCCGCCCGCGGAGCCACGGTGCCCGACCCGGAGGCCGCGCACGCCGGCTTCGTGCTCCTGGTCCAGATTTTCAGCCGCTTTGCGGACCCTCTCTCCCTGATGTCGCGGTTTTCGATCCTGGCGCTGGTCGGCGTGGTGCTGGCCTATGCCCGCTATCGCACGGCCTCCCTGTGGCTCCCCGTGGGCCTGCACGTCGGCTGGGTGTTCGGCATGGGCATGTTCAAGGCGGCGACCTGGCCCGTGGCCGGGCTGCCGAAGCAAGTGGAGTGGCTGATCGGCAAGAGCCTGCTGGAAGGCCTGCTCCCGCTCTCCGTGGTGGCCGTAACCGGCGCGCTGGTCCATGTGATGACCCGCACTCCCGAGCCGGCGGCGGGCTACCGTAGCTAGACCATGACGGCGGAACCTGCCGGCGTGTGGCGTTCGTGCAGCCGCTGGCTGCTCGATCTCCTTTATCCGGGGGTGTGCCACCGCTGCGGGCAGGGCGTGCCGGGCGGGCGAGCCCTTTGCGAGGCATGTATTCCCGCCATACCTTCCCTCCGCGAGCCGTTCTGCCTGACCTGCGGGGAGGAATTCGAGGGCAGGATGGAAGGCACCGCGGAATGCCCCAACTGCCGCGATTTGAATTTTCCCTTCGATTTCGCCCGTCCGGCGGCGGCCAATCATCCGGTGGTTCTCTCCATGATCCACGATCTGAAATACCGGCGGCATCTTCACCTCGCCGCCGAACTGGGTCATACGGCCGCGCGGGCATTTTCCGAGGACGGCCGCCTCGCCCCGGCCTTGGAAGCTGGCTGGCCCCTGGTCCCGGTCCCCCTGCACCGGCGGCGCCTGCGGTGGCGGCATTTCAATCAGGCGGCGGAGATCGCCCGGGAGCTGGGCCGCCATACCGGCCTGCCGCTGTGCCCGGCTCTTTCCCGGATCCGGCGGACGGATAGCCAGACCCGCCTGACCCGCGCCCAGCGGCTCAAGAACCTGCGCGGGGCCTTCATCCTCTCGCGCGCGGGGGAGAAATTCGCCGCCGCCCGGCCGCCCGGAGCGGTGCTGGTGGACGATGTTTTCACGACCGGTGCCACCACCGCGGAGTGCGCCCGCATCCTGCGCCGCGGCGGGGTCCAAAAGGTGGTTGTCGTCACCGTCATGCGCGGTTAGCTTCGCCGCCTTCACCGGATTTCTTCGAACCACATGGGAATCTTCAACAAGCCACCCCTCCGCCGCGGCCGCGGCCGCGAAGACATGCCGGAGGGCCTCTGGACCAAATGCCCGGACTGCGGGGCGATGCTCCACACGCTGGAACTCAAGCAGCACCTCCAGACCTGCCACCACTGCGGCTACCATTTCCTGATGGATTCGCGCGAGCGCATCGCCCTGCTGGCCGACCCCGGCAGCTACGAGGAGACCGGGCAGGGTCTCGTTTCCGCGAACCCTCTCGGCTTCGCCAACTACGGGGAAAAAATCAGCGCCATGCGGGAAAAGACCGGCATGGACGATGCGGTGGTGACCGGACGCCTGAGCATCGGCGGCAAGCCCGCCATGATCGCGGTGATGGATTTCAAGTTCTTCGCCGGTTCCATGGGCTCGGTGGTAGGAGAAAAGATCACCCGCGCGGTGGAGACCGCCATCGCGGAGAAGCGCGGCATGATCATCGTCTCCGCCTCCTCCGGCGCGCGCATGCAGGAAGGCATGCTCTCCCTGATGCAGATGGC
>CBFGVD010000183.1:0-6874 GCA_965651965.1 uncultured Verrucomicrobiaceae bacterium
CTGGCGGAGGACGCCGCTTCCCTGGACCACCGCCAGAGCACGCTGGTCGGCAGCATCCGGGAATCGGCCTCGCGCGCGCTGGAAATCGTGGGATCGCTGCTCCAGACCCGCCAGCTGGAGGAAGCCAAGGCGAAGATCGGCCGGGTGCCCCTCTGCCTGCGCGAATACACGGAACAGGCGGTGCGGAGCTTCCTCCAGCACGGCGGAACGAAGAACATCGCCATCGAAGTGGAGAGCCGGGCGGAAAGCATTCCCGTGCAGGCGGACCGCCGCTCCCTGCTGTGCTCGCTGGAGAATCTCGTGTCGAATGCGATCAAATTTTCCCCGAAAGGCACGCTGGTGCGGATCGAACTCCTGACCGAGGGGGAATCGGGCATTTTCCGGATCGATGACCAGGGCCCGGGTGTCCAGGAGGAGGAAAAGGACCTGCTTTTCCGCAAGTTTACCCGCCTCAGCGCCCGGCCGACAGGCGGGGAGATTTCCACCGGCCTGGGCCTGCACATCGTCCGCGAGCTGATGGAGGCGATGGGCGGCACGGTGCGCTACGAGCGGGGTCCGCGCGGCGGGGCCTGTTTCGTGCTGTCCCTGCCCCTCGCGGCCCCGGCAGCGGCGAAAAAGTAGGCCTCAGGACAAGAGCGCGGAGAGGAGCGCCGGTTCGCGGCCGAATTTCTCCCGGTAGTCCCTGCAAGTCGGCAGCAGGCGGACCTGCATCTTCGCTTCGTGATTGAGGGCGATAGACTCGAGCCGGTGCTCCAGGAAAGGATTCCGGAAGCGGTCCAGGGTGGTACGCGCGAAGCCCGCGGCGTCCGCCACCCTGCCCTCCAGCACCGGCACGATCTCGCCGGAAAGCAGATCCTCGAGCCAAGGCCCGATCTCCGGATGCTCCACCGCTTCCCGCACCGTGGCGATGCCCATGGGAAGCGCCCGGCACACCAGGGCGGTGTGGAGGCCGTTCAAAATGCGCACCTTGCGGAGATAATAGGGCCCGATATCCGCGGCGGTGACGATGGCGGGGTGCTCCAGTTCGAACGGGTCCTCCGTCTCGATGGCCCACAGGGCGAAAGGCTCCGCGCCGAGCAAGAGCGGATCCCGCCCGAGCAGCGGGTGCGCCTTCGGCGGCCCGGGCACGATGCGGTCCACCAGGTTGTTCACCCAACGGCTGCTTTCCGCGAGCCAGGCCCGGACATCCTCCGAAACCCCCCAGCGGGCGGCCTGCTCAAGCACGAGCGCGCGCAAGCGGCTGCCGTTCCCCTCGATCAGCTCGCAGGGCAGGATCGCGGGGCCGGGCAATCCCGCCGCATGCCGGGCCAGCAGCACGGCGAGCAGCTTCGCGGGATAGGAACGCGGCACCCCCGCGGGGGATGTATCCGCATCATCCAGCGCGAAGCCGGCCTCCGTGGTGTTCGAGACGATCCAGCGCAATTCCGGCGCGGCGGCAAGCGCCAGAACTTCCGGCCACTGCGTGCCCGCATGCAGCGCGCGGGAAATGGAGGAAACCTGCTCGGTTTCATCGATGACCCGGCCTCCGGAATAACCCTGGATGGCGACGTGGTAGCGCCCCCGCGCGCGATTCAGGGCCTCCGCCCGTTCGATGCCCGTGGACTGCACCACCACGACCTCGTCGAATCCCGCCTGCGATACGAAGAGATCGACGAAAGCGCGGAGAAAATTGCCGGCACCGAATTGAAGGATCATGGATGGGAGTACTGGGAAATCACAGGGTCACGCCCTGTTTCCAGATCGTGATTTCGCGGAAGCCGTTGCGTTCGTTGCAGGCCTCCTTCCGCCCGGAGGCGATATCGAGAACCAGCGCCACGAGGTCATCCGTCACCGCCTCCGGGGAAAGGCCCGGGTCGAGCAGCGCCCCGGCATCGAAATCGATCCAGCCGGGCTTGCGCTCCGCCAGCGCGTGGTTCGAGGCGATCTTGATCGTGGGCACCGGCACGCCGAGCGGGGTGCCGCGCCCGGTGGTGAAAAGGATGGCGTGCGCCCCCGCGGCGGCGAGCGCCGTGCAGGAGACGCCGTCGTTCCCCGGGGCTTCCACCAGGCAAAGCCCCCCGAGACCGGGCCGGGCCGTTTCCCCGTAGCCCGCGACCTGCTTCACCGGAGCGCGCCCGCCCTTCTGGATGCAGCCGAGCGATTTCTCCTCCAGCGTGGTGATGCCTCCCTCCTTGTTCCCGGGGGAAGGGTTCTCGTGGACTTCCTCCCCGTGGCGGCGGAAGTAGTCCTTGAAACGGTTCACCATTTCCTGCGCCTCCCGGAAGGTCTCCCCGCGGTCGCAGCGGCTGAAAAGGGGCTCTTCCGCGCCGAACATCTCCGGCACCTCCGTGAGGATCGCCGTGCCGCCCCAGGCAGCGAGGCGGTCCGAGATGCGGCCCACCAGCGGGTTCGCGGTGATGCCGCTGAAACCGTCGCTGCCGCCGCATTTCATGCCTAGCACCAGTTCGGAAACCGGGATCGGCTCGCGCTTGTAGCGGGAAGCACGGGCCGCGAGCTCGCGGATGGCCGCCAGGCCGTGCCCGATCTCGTCCTGCACTTCCTGCGCGTTGAAAAAGCGGACGCGGTCCGGATCGAGCGTGCCCGCTTCGGCCAGGAAGGACTTCAGCGTGTTGTTCTCGCAGCCGAGACCGAGGATGAGGACCGCGGCGGCATTCGGATGGCGGACCAGCCCGGCCAGGATCTTCCGCGTGTGGCCGAGGTCATCGCCGAGCTGCGAACATCCGTAGGGATGCGTGAAGGCGTGGATGCCGTCGATGGGGCCGCCGGGTTTCACCAATTCGCGCGCGGCCAGATCCGCGATCCGCTGGCTGGGCACGTTCACGCAGGCCACCGTGTTCACGATCCAGATTTCGTTCCGCGTCGCGGCCCGGCCGTCCGGGCGGCGGTAGCCCATGAAGAAGGGCATTTCCCCGGAAGCGGTCGCGGCAGCCTGCTGCTTCCGGAAATGCAGCGCCGTGTCCGCGGCCAGCCCGGTCCGTACGTTGTGGACATGGACGTGCTCGCCCGGCGCGATGGCGGCGGTGGCGATGCCGATGGGAAAGCCGTACTTCACCACCCGCTCCCCCGCGGCGATCGGGCGCAGGGCGGCCTTGTGACCGGCAGGAATCTCCGCGAAGACGAACCCTTCTTCCCGCGTGCCTGCGGGAATCGCCGCCGGGGCCACGCCCACGTTGTCCTCCGGGTGGATCTGGATGAGCAGCTTCATGGGGTTTTCATCAGAACCGCACGGCACGGCGAGCCGGAAAAGCCCGGCACCAGCAGCGGCAGGGCCATGAACATGGCACCCGCCGCGAACTCCCGCCAGCCGTCCCGGAAGCAAAGTTCCTCAATGACCCATACCCCGTTCCCGAGCAGGATTTCGTGCGTGGGCGCATTGTCCGGCCCGGTGCCGCCGATGGAAAAATGGTCGATGCCCACGGCCCGGACTCCATGCTCCACGACCCACTCCGCCCCGGCGGGCGAAAGATAGGGGGAGCGGTGGATCCATTCCTCCGTCTTCGCGCGCTTGTGCCCCCAGCCGGTATTGAGCAGGAGAATGCGGCCGGAGACCTCTCCGGCGGCCGCCAGTTCCTCCGGGCCTATCGGGTGGCCCGCTTCCAGATGCCCGAGATCGAGGATCGCCTGTTCCCCGCAAAAGGTCTCCAGCGGGTAGCAATCGATGGAAGCCCCGCCCGCGATCTTGTGCAGGGGCGCGTCCAGATGCGTGCCGGTGTGGGAGGCCATGTGGAATTCCTCCATCCGCCAGCCTTCCGCAGGATGGTCCGCCGTGACCGGAAGCCGCACCGGCGGATGCACGTGGCAGTTCGGGCAATCGTCGGACAAGGGCTGCGAGAGATCGAAAAAGCGCATGGGATTTCTCTTTTATCCGAGGATCGGATCGCGGTGCTGCGGCAGCCCGCGGGTGAAATTGAAATTACGGATCGGTGCCAGGATCTCCATCACCTCCGCCAGCAGCTCCCGGTCGAAAGGGGCCTCCAGGTGCGCGATGTTCGCGCGGATATTGTCGGGATTGGCGGAGCCGACCAAGGTGCTGGCGATCGCCTCGTTGTCGCAGGCGAATTGCAGGGCCAGCCGCACGATGTCCACGCCCTTCGCATCGCAATGCTGCACCGCCTTGCGGCAACCCTCGCGGATCGCCGCGCTCGCCATGTGCCAATCCGGCGCGCCCCGCCGGGTAAGAAGACCCATGCCGGTGGGCGAGGCATTGATGATGCCGACGCCTTTTTCCTGCAAATAGGGGATCATGTCCCCCAGGGAGGTATCGTTCAGCTCGTAGTGGCAGAAGGAGAGGATCGTCTCCACTGTGCCCGGCGGCACCCGGTCCAGGATGGAGGGGAAAATCTTCAGCGGCAGCCCGGTGATGCCGATGTGGCGCACGTAGCCCTGCTCCTTCAGCCGGTGCAGCGTCGGCAGCGTCTCGTCCACGATCTGGCCATGGTCCGCGAACTCGATGTCGTGGCACTGGATCAGGTCGATGTAGTCCACCCCGAGGCGCTTCAGGCTGTGCTCCACGCTGCGTTCCGTGCTGGCGCGGGAGAAATCGTAGTCCCCGCGCGGCTCGCTGTAGCTGCCGATCTTCGTGGCCAGGATGTAGGAATCCCGCGGCACGCCCTCCAGCGCGCGCCCGAGCCGGAGTTCGGCGAGGGTCTCGCCATAGGACGGGGAGACATCGATGAAGTTCATGCCCCCCTCCAGGGCGGCGTGGACGGTGGCGATGGCATCGTCCAAAGTGACCTGGCGGAAAACGGAGCCGAGCGAGGAGCCCCCGAAGCCGAGGACGGAAACCTGGAGACCGGTATTGCCGAGCGGGCGCTGTTTCATGGGTTCGCCCTAGCCTGGCGCAGGACGGCGGCTCCGGACATGGCGGATTTTCACCGATCCATGACGATTCTTGACCTGCCGCGGGGCGGCTCCATGCTGGATTCCATGCACTCCGGGGTGACCGAACCGCCATCTTTCGTCTCCCGGCAGGTGCGGGAAGCGCGGCGATTCTACCTGAATCTCAATCCCCCGCCCGGGCACCGGCTGGCGGTGGCCTGCGGGGGCTGGGAACGCTGCGCACCGGATTTCACCGTCGAGCGGGCGGATTTCCCCTTTCTCTGTGTCGAATTCGTCGCCAGCGGCTCGGGCAAGGTCCGGCTGGGCGGGAAGGAATGGCCCCTGCGTACCGGAAGCGTCTTTGCATACGGCCCCGGCTGCGCCCACCGGATCGAGGCCGACCCCGCCGATCCTCCGGGCAAGTATTTCCTGGATTTCCGCGGGAGGGAGGGACTGGAGCTCCTGCGCGCCGCCGGCCTGATGCCGGGAAACTGCCGGACGGCGGGAAACCCTGCGGAGATCCGCGACGCCTTCGAGCAAATCCTGGCCACGGGCACCCGCGCGGGCCCGCAGGCGGAAAGGATCGCGGCGCTCCAGGCGGAAGTGCTGTTGCTGACCCTGGCGGAATCCGCCGCGGCGGAGGGGAGCCGGGAGCAATCCTTCCAGACTTTCCTGAAATGCCGCCGCTGCATCGAGGAACGTTTCCTGGAATTCGCCACCGCCACGGAGCTGGCCGCGGCCTGCCACGTGCACCCCGCCTACCTTTCCCGGCTTTTCGCGCTGTACGGCCGGGAATCCCCCTACCATGCCCTGCTGCGCCGCAGGATGGCCCATGCGGCGGCGCTGCTGGACGGCGGCGGCAGGATCGTCCGCGAGGTGGCGGAAGAACTGGGACTCGATCCCTTCCATTTTTCCCGTGTTTTCAAGCGCATCCACGGCCTTTCCCCGGCGGAATTCCTGCGCAGGAGGCGCGGCACCGCTTGAGCGCCGCATGCGGCCCGTTCATGCAGAATGCCCGGCACGGGGAGGCAAACGCGGTTGGATGCCCCGCTCCGGCCTTGCACCGGGGGAACGCCTCGTTTACCCCGGCTTCGCTATGCCCGTCGCAACTCCCGCGCAATACCGCGCCATGCTCGATGCCGCCCAGAAAGGCGGTTACGCCTACCCGGCCATCAACGTCACCTCGATCACGACGATCAACGGGGCGCTGCGGGCCTTCGCCGAGGCCAAGTCCGACGGCATCATCCAGGTTTCCACCGGCGGCGGCGAGTTCGCCTCCGGCACCTCCGTGAAGGACGCCGCCTTCGGCGCGATCGTGCTGGCCGAGGCCTGCCACCGCCTGGCGGAGAAATACGACATCCTGGTGGCCCTGCACACCGACCACTGCCACCCGGCGAAGGTGGAGGGCTTCCTCAAGCCGCTGCTCCAGGCCTCCCGCGAGCGCATCGCCGCCGGGAAGGGCCCGCTCTTCCAGAGCCACATGTTCGACGGCTCCGTGGTCGCGCTGGAGGAGAACCTCGCGATCTCCAAGGAGCTGCTCAAGGAGTGCGCGGAACTGGACATCATCCTGGAAGTCGAAGCCGGCTGCGTGGGCGGCGAGGAAGACGGCCACGACACCTCCGGCCTGCCCGCCGACAAGCTCTACACCACGCCCGAAGACATGGTGGAAGTCTACGAGGCGCTCAATCCGATCGGCCGCTTCCTGTTCGCCGCCACCTTCGGCAACGTCCACGGCTCGTACAAGCCGGGCGCGGTGAAGCTGAAGCCGTCCATCCTGCGCGACGGCCAGAAGGCGGTGACCGACAAGTATGGTGCGGACGCGGAAATGGACCTCGTCTTCCACGGCGGCTCCGGCACCTCCGAGAGCGACCTGCGCGAGACCCTCGACTACGGCGTGGTGAAGATGAACATCGACACCGATACCCAGTACGCGTTCACCCGCCCGATCGTCACCCACGTCTGCCAGAACATCGAGGGCGTGCTCAAGATCGACGGCGAAGTCGGCAACAAGAAGCACTACGATCCCCGTAGCTACCTCAAGAAGGCCGAGATCTCC
>CBFGVD010000184.1:0-6849 GCA_965651965.1 uncultured Verrucomicrobiaceae bacterium
GCAGCCCATCAAGCCGGCGACCTGCGGCGGCAGATGGTCCTGCCGGTACCGCAGCTCGATGGACCGTCTCGCCTGCGGCGCCAGTTCCTCGAGGCAGGCGGCAAGCAAGGCGAGGCGTTCGTCGGTATTGCCGCGGAATTCGCCCCGCTCCGCATCGAGCGCCTGCAGGACTTCCTCGGAGAGCGTCTCGCAGCGGCTGCGTCCCGCCCGGATCGCCTCCAGCGCCTTGAAGCGCGCGATCGTCTTGACCCAGGCGGGAAAGCTGGTGCCGATCTCGAAGCCCGCCGCCTTGCGCGTCACCACCAGGAAAACCTCCTGCATCACGTCGTCGGCGAGGGAAAAATCCGGGATCATCGAAAGCACGTAACCCCGGATCGCGGGTTGGAATTGCAGGAAAAGCCCCTGCACCGCGGCCGTGTGGATCTCCTCCTTCGTCATGCGTGGCGGTTCCCCGTGCATCGTTTCGTGTTCCTTTAGGAATGCCGGAAAGGCGCGCGGAATTAGCACGGCTTGGAATTTTTTTCGACACCCTTTGCTAAGTCTCCGGCACCCCCCTGTCATTCAAGCGGGAACCCCCGATCCCTCCGCCGCCGACCGTGCGGTTGGCGGGCATCGCAAAAAAACCATGAAAACCCTTCCTATCCTAGCCGGTGCCGGGCTCCTGCTCTGCGCCCCTCCGACCCTCGGCGTAAACCTCATGCTCGATTTCGGCAATCCGGCGTCGAATTCGGTGGTGGCGGAACCGTACCTCACGCTCAGCCCGGGACATGCTTCCGGGGCCATCGGAGCATCCCAGACATCCTGGAACACGATCAATAGCTCGGCAACCCGCAGCGATCTCGTGTACGCGGACGGGAGCGCGGCAGGCGGAGTCATACTGACCCTGGGCCAGGAAGCCGCCGGAGGGAACGGCGTCATCGACTTCGGGACCGCCATCGGGAATCTGGCGCTGGCCGGCACCGGCGGAGCGGTGCCGGGACAAAAGAACCTGCTCGGCACGGGTTCCATCTACGGGGACAATACGAGCAGCACCGCGGCCGGGCGGGACGGCTTCTTCGGCGGCGGCGGAGCCACGAGCAACGGCGCGGCGATCGGCCTGCGGCTCGATGGCCTGGCAGCGGGCGAATACGTGGCCTACGTGATGGCGCGGAACACGAATTCCAACGCGGCCAGCTTGCCGATGAATGTCTATTCGGCCGTCGGAGCTTCCTCGGGCAGCTTCGGCTTTTCTTCCCTGAGCGCCGGGGTCCTGGAGAATCCCGCCTACGCTACCGCGGGTTATGCCGACCAATACAACTCCTTCGTCCCCGGGGACAATTTCCTGGCGATCGGTTTCACCGTGGCGGATGACGAGGCCTTCTTCCTGGCGGTGGATGGAGGCAACGATGCCGTGGAACGCCGCGGTTTCCTGAACTCGGTCCAGATCGCCGCGGTGCCCGAGCCTTCGGCCGCGCTGCTCGGTTCCCTCGGCCTCCTCCTTTGCTTCCGCCGCCGCGCCTGATCCTGCCTCGCACGCTTCCCCGCGCGGCCATCCCGACCAACCATGAAAACCCGGCTTTTTTGTTCCCTCTTTGCCATCCTGGTCCCGCTCCGCGCGGCCGAGATGGTTTATGAAGGTTTCGATTACCCGGCGGCATCCGTCGTTACCCCTCAGAACGGCGGGAACGGCTGGAGCGCCGGCTGGACCCAGGAAGGCGACTCCGGCGTGATTTCCGGCACGGGGCTCGCCTACACGGATTATCTGGGCAACGCGCTCGAAGTCTCCGGCCTCGGCATGGAAACCACGGGCGCCGCGACCACCCGCAACTTCCGCAGCGTGTCCGGCGGTCCCATGACGGACGTCTGGATCTCCTTCCTCTACCACCTGCCCGCAAGCAACTCGCTTTTCGAAGGCATCACCTTCTACCGCGGCTCCTCCGCCGTATTCGCGGTGAGCAATACCAGCGTGGACGCCAGCGCCGCCATCACCCTGGGCAATTCGGTGACCGGAGGAAACGCCGGCACCCAAAAGGGCGTCTTCGGCGTCACGCATTTCGTCGTGCTCCGCCTGACCGGGGGCGGCGGCAGCTCGGGCGCGGACAAGGTGGAGGCTTATATCGACCCGCCCCTTTCCGCCAATCCTTCGCAGCCGGATGCGAGCATCCAGGCGGCGGACTTCAGCTTCGATACCATCCGCATCGCCGGGCAGAACGGGGCGACTCTCTATATCGACGAGTTCCGCATCGGCGGGACTTTCGCGGATGTCTCCCCGCATACCCAGGGGGCCGCCGCGGATACGGACGGCGACGGCCTCAGCGACGGCGAGGAGACGGTGCTCGGGCTCGACCCGCTGGTGTCCGACGCGGCGCTGATCTCCGCGATCAAGGCGCACCCGTCTTACTTCGGCCTCTATGATTCCGCCGGCATCCTGGCATTGGGCGATGGCGGCGTGATCTTGCCGCAATCCGGAGACGATGCGGTCGATTTCACGTTCGAGGTCCAGCATAGCACGGATCTCGTCGCCTGGCCGCCGCTGGAAACCTTCACCCGCCCGGTGCCGCTTCCCGGCGGCAAGAATTTCCTCCGCGTCACCCTTGAGAAGCCCTGAGCGCATGAAAGCGATCGCCATGGCGGGTCTTGCCGCCCTGCTCTTGCTGGGAAGGGAGCCCGCGGAAGGCGGGCTGCTGATCCACGACAGCTTCGATTACCCGGCGGGAGATCTGGCCGGCACCGGGGGCAGCGGCTGGACCGGCCCCTGGGAGGGAAGCAACCCCGTGGCGGCAATCTCCTCCGGCCTGACCTATGCCGACATGATCGGGAACACGCTCGCCACGAGCGGTGCCGCCCTCGATACCGGGGATGGAGACGCCGTCACCACGATCAGTTCCCGCGAAACCGGTGCCCGGAACGGCGGACTGTGGATCTCCGTGCTGATCCAGCCGCAGAACTCTTCGGGCGACTTCGTCGGCGTGTCCTTCTACCAGGGCGGCCTGGCAAACGCCGATGCGCGCTTCGCCATCGAGCATGCGGGCGGGAAAAACCTGCGCCTCACGCGCCGGGGCGGTGGAACCGCTCACTCCGAGCCCTACCAGACCACCATCGGGGAAACGGTTCTCGCGGTCATCCATCTCGTCCCCGGGGGCGGGGGCGGCGATCCGGCGCTGGACCGCATCGATGTCTTTTTTGATCCCGTGCTGGGCGAGGAACCCGGGTTTCCCCACGCCTCGTTGGAGATCGGGGGCCTTCAGTTCGATCGTGTCCGCATCGCGGCGCAGAACGGGCGGTCGAGCCTGGTGGATGAACTCCGGGTCGGAGATACCTACGCGGACGTGACGCCCTATACACCCGCCGCCGACCCCGACCATGACGGCGACGGATTGACCGATTCGCAGGAAGCCGAACTCGGCCTCGATCCCTTCTTTCCCGACACGCAATTCATTGCCGCGGTGAAAGCGAATCCCGCGCTTTTCGGCCTGCATTCCCGGGATGAAATCCTGGATCTGAAATTGCGCCGCCCCGTGATTTCGGTTTCCGGCGCGTCGGTCGGCTATTCGCTCGATCTCGCCCGCCGGGATGGAGCCGTGCTGGAGACCATCCAGGCTCCGGTGCCTTCCCCGCCCTCCCGCCTTTTCCTACGCCTCTACCTCGACACGCCTTGAACCGTTTTATTCTTCCTTCCACAGTAGTTATCCTCGCCAGCGCTTCCGCGGTCCCGAGCCAGCATGATGTGGTCGTTTACGGCGGCACTTCCGGCGGCGTGGCAGCCGCGGTGCAGGCCTCCCGTTCCGGCAAAAGCGTGGTGCTCGTCTCGCCGACAAGCCATCTGGGTGGCCTCACCACCAGCGGCCTCGGCTGGACCGATCTCGGCAATACCGCGATCCTCGGCGGGATCGGCCGCGAGTTCTATCATCGCCTTTACTTACACTACCAGCAGGGCTCGGCCTGGAACTGGCAAACGCGGGAGAGTTTCGGCAACGCGGGCCAAGGCAGCCCGGCCTTCAATGCCACGCTGGAGATCGCCTCGGTTTTCGAACCGAAGGTCGCGGAGGCCGTCTTCAACGATCTCCTCGCCGGGGAAGATGTCACCCTGGCGACGGGGCGTCTCGACCTGGAAGAGGGCGTGGTGATGAACGGCAATAAAATCGCCTGGATCCGGCTGGAAGACGGCCGGGAATTCGGCGGCAAGATGTTCATCGACGCCAGCTACGAAGGCGACCTGCTGCCCGGCGCGGGCGTGAGCTTCGCCGTCGGCCGCGAGGCGAATGCCACCTACGGCGAAACCGTGAACGGTATCCAGGCGGCCGGAGCGGTGAAAAACCAGCTCCGCGACAACATCGATCCCTATGTCATTCCGGGAGATCCCGGCAGCGGGCTGCTGCCCGGCGTGAATCCGGATTCCGGCGGTGCGGATGGCAGCGGCGACCATCGCCTCCAGGCCTACTGCTTCCGGATGGTGCTCACGGACGTCCCCGCGAACCGGGTGCAGATCGCGCAGCCGCCGGGCTACGACGAGGCGGATTACGAACTGCTTTTCCGCTCCATCGAAGCCGGGCAGACCTCCGGTTTCTTCAAATTCGACCTGATGCCGAACCGCAAGACGGACTCGAACAACACCGGCGGCATCTCCACCGATTTCATCGGCAGGAACTACGGGCCGGGTTGGGACTGGACCACCCTGGATCACGACGAGCGGCTCGCGCTGGCGAAAGAACATGAAAATTGGCAGCGGGGCCTCGTGTGGACCCTCCAGAACCACCCCCGCGTGCCGGCTCAGATCCGGGAAAACTACGCAAAATGGGGCCTGCCCGCGGACGAATTCACCGACAACGGCAACTGGCCCTGGCAGCTCTACGTCCGCGAAGCCCGCCGCATGATCTCGGACTACGTGATGAACCAGCACCATTGCACCGGGGCGCTCGTCGCGCCGGATTCCGTGGGTCTGGCGGCCTACGCCATGGATTCGCACAACGTGCAGCGCCACGTGAAGAACGGCATGGTGAAGAACGAAGGCGACATCCAGCTCCACCTCGCGAATCCCTACCCGATTTCCTACCGATCGATCGTCCCGCGTGAGGGGGAGTGCACCAATCTCCTGGTGCCGTGGAGTTTGTCCGCCTCCCACATGGCTTTCGGTTCGATCCGGATGGAGCCGGTCTTCATGGGCTTGGCGCAATCCTCCGCGATCGCCGCATCGCTGGCCATCGACCGGGATATCGCCGTCCAGAAAATCCCCTACCCGCAGTTGCGGCCTCTTTTGCTGGCCGCCGGCCAGGCGCTCGGAGAACCCGTCATCGCTCCGCCGACCTCCTTCGTGGACAATAGCGATACGGCGCTCGTGACCGTCACGGGCTCCTGGGTTCCGGCGGGTAGCGCCGCGGGCTTCATCGGAGCCGACTACCTGCACAATGACAATGAAGGCCAAGGCGGCAAGCAGGTGCGGTTCGCCCTCCCGGCGGGGCTCGCGGGTCATCAGCGGGTCTCGCTGCGCTGGACCTCGCACACGAACAGGGCCTCGAACGTCCCCGTGGAAATCCACCACGCGGACGGCATTTCGAATGTCACCGTTGACCAGCGCTCGGACGGCGGAAAGTGGATCCCGCTCGGCTCCTACCGATTCGACGGATCTCCCGGACAGGGCGTCGTCGTAAAAACGGATGGCACCAACGGCTACGTCATCGCCGACGCGGTCGGGTTCGCGTCCGTCGATCCGACGGCGGATTCCGATGGCGACGGGATGAGCGACGAGCAGGAAATCGTGCTTGGACTGGATCCGTATCTCTCGGACCAGCCCTTCATCAGCGCGGTGAAATCCCACCCGGACTACTTCGGGCTCTTTTCCGAGGACAACATCTTCGATCTCCGGATCGGCCCGCCCGGCTTTTCCGTCGCAGGTCCGGATGCCTTCGACTTCGCATTTTCCATCCGCCCCGCCGGGGCGGACGCGACCCCGGAAAATTACACGATCCCGATCCCCGCGGAGGGAGACCGCCGCTTCCTCCGCATCGCGCTGGACGCGAAGCCTTCCGCTCTCGTCGGCGCGCTGGCGGCCGGCCAACCCCGCAAGGTGGTCGTCTATGGCACCAGCCTCACGGCCGGCGGGGCCTGGGTGGGGGCCATGGATTCGTGGCTCGCCGGGAAATATCCCGGGCTCCTCACCGTGGTGAACAGCGGCCTCAGCGGCAAGAACTCCGCGGAGGGCGTCGCCAGGCTCGCCGACAAGGTCCTCGCCCACCAGCCGGATACCGTTTTCATCGAGTTCGCGATGAACGACGCCTTCCTCTACAGCGACGGCACGCCCCGTCTTACCGTGGCGGAAGCACGGGCAAACCTGGAAACGATGATCGATGCGATCAAGGCGCAGAACCCTGCCGCGGAGATCATCCTCCAAACGATGAACACCGTTTGGGACTCCCCCGCGGGCAGCAATGCATCGGCCAGCCTGCGGCCGGACCTTCCCGCTTACTACGCGATGTATCGCGAGGTCGCCGCGGCGCGCGAATTGCTGCTCATCGACCACCATCCGAATTGGGCAGCGCTCCAGGGGAATGACCCCGCTACCTTCCAGGCATACGTCCCGGACGGGGTTCACCCGGTGGCGCAGGGCCTGGAGGATGTCTCCCTGCCCCTCCTGAAGTGGAAACTCACCGGCGGGAAGTGAGCGGATCCTGATGCAGGCCCTCTCCGCCCGCCCCGCGCTTCGTGAACAGGCATGCGGCCGGGTGCCGGGTTTGCCGCGGTGGAAACCCTTGGAGGCAGCCATTGCTCCATGCCCCCCGCGTTTTACATTTCCGGGACTGGACCCGGAAATGCCCCGGAAAGGAAGCGGGCCGCTCTCCTGTAAGCCGGATTCTGTGCCCCGGGAACCTGTTC
>CBFGVD010000185.1:0-6829 GCA_965651965.1 uncultured Verrucomicrobiaceae bacterium
TGATGCGTTCCGACATGATCGGATGAACATGTCTCAGGGGCGGTTTGGCGAGGAAATTCGATCCAGGGCAAGGGCGGTGGCGGTGCGGGACGGTATGGTCGGACGTCCCGGCCGACCGCGGGGTTCCTGACGGCACATCTCGCCCTTCCTTCGGCGGACGCGCGGGACGCACGTCCCTACCTGCCTTCAATCCTTCGCCGCCTTCGGGTCGAGCGCGTCCCGCAGGCCGTCGCCGAGGAAATTCAGGGCGAAGAGCGTCACGGAGAAGAAGATCGACGGGAAGACGAGCTGGTAAGGATTCGTCAGCATGAAATCCGCGCCTTCCTTGATGAGCACGCCCCAGGAGCTGTTCGGCGCCTTCACCCCGAGGCCGAGGAAGGAAAGCGTGGCCTCGAAGAGCATCACCCCGGGGATCGTCAGGGTGGTGTAAACGATGATGGGGCCGAGGGTGTTCGGCAGGATGTGGCGGAAGAGGATCCGTACGTGGCCCAGGCCGAGCGAGCGCGCCGCCTCCACGAAATCCAGGCTGCCGACGCTCTGCACCTGCGCGCGCACGATCCGCGAGACGGTGAGCCAGGAGAGCGCGCCGATGGCGATGAAGACCGGCACCAGCGTGGTCAGCGGCTCCACCCAGTTGCGGGTCTCCACGAGGTTTTTCATCGGCGCGTTTTTCCCGGCGACCAGATTCACCGTCCACTCCGTGAGCTTGCCGGTCATCGGCTCCAGGATGGTGCTGAGCAGGATGATGATGACCAGGAAGGGCAGGGCGTAGAGGATATCCACCACCCGCATCATGAAGGCATCCAGCCTTCCCCCGGCATAGCCCGCCAGGGCTCCCCAGACCACGCCGATGGTGGCGGAGACGAGCGTGGTGATGAGGCCCACGGCGATGGAAATGCGGCCGCCGAACATCACTCGGGAGAAGAGGTCGCGCCCCAGGTGGTCGGTGCCGAACCAATGTTCCGCGGAGGGCCGGAGGTTCTTGTCCACCAGGGAGGTGCGGTTCGGGTCCTGCAGGAAATCCTTGATCGAGGGCAGGATGATGCAGGTCAGGCCGATGACCAGCAGGGCGAAGAGCCCGGCCATCGCCGCCCGGTTGCGGCGCAGGCGGGCCCAGGCGTCGCGCCAGGGCGAGGAACCTTTTTCTTCAATCGTCATGGGGAGCGTGGGAAAGAGCGGGGATCAGGCGGATTTGCGCAGGCGGGGATTCAGCCACACGGCGGCGACATCGGTCAGGAAGTTCGCGAGGATGACCAGGATGCCGTAGAGCATGACCACGCCCATGATCACGGGAGCGTCCCGGGTTTCGATGGACTTGATGAAATGCCGCCCGAGCCCGGGAATCTGGAACACGGTCTCGATGATCAGGGAGCCGGAGACGATGCCCGCGAAGGCCGGTCCGATGTAGGCCACGGCGGGGATCAGGCCTCCCCGCAGGCAGTGGCGGACCAGGATTTTCCAGCCGGGCACGCCCTTCGCCTTGGCCGTGCGCACGAAGTCCTGGGAGAGCGTTTCCAGCATCCCGGCGCGGGTGAGGCGGGAAAGGTAGGCCGCGTAGGCCATGCCGAGCGTGATGGAAGGCAGGACCCAGGTGGCGGGATTCACCGTTTCCCAGCCGAGCGCGGGGAGCACCTGCAACTGCCTGCCGAACCATTCCGCAAGGATGGGGCCGATCACGAAGGCGGGCAGGCAGATCCCGATCATGGCCACCGCCATGGAAGCGGTGTCGATCAGCCCGTTCTTCCGCGCCGCGGCGAGGCAGCCCGCCGGGATGCCCACCGCGATGGCCACGCCCATGGAGAGGATGCCGAGCTGGAGCGAGACCGGGAAGGCCTGCCGGATGATGTCCGCCACCGGGCGGCCCTCCAGGCGGATGGAGGGACCGGGATCTCCCTGGAGGTAGTTCGCAAGGAGGCGGCCGTATTGGACGTGCTTGGGCTGATCCAAGCCCAGGAAGGACTCCATCTTCGCCTTGATATGCGGCGGCATCGCCTTGTCCCCCTGCAGGGGGTCGCCGGGCAGGGCCTTGACCAGGAAGAAGGTGACGGTGAAGAGGACGAAAAGCACCAGAAGACTCTGGAGCAGGCGGCCGATCAGGTTTTTCAGCATCGTCTGGAGAGGAGAAAGGGAATCAGGGTTCGAGGGAAATGGCACCCCAGGGGTGGTTGTCGAGCAGCAGGGCATGCCAGTTCTTCACCTCCGGCCGCAGGAGGTAGTTCCGGCCGCGGAAGCCGATGGGCGCGATGGGCTGGGCATCCATCAGCAGGTGCTCGGCCTGTTTGAAGATCTCCAGGCGCTGCGCGGGATCGGTCTGGATCGCGGCCTTGTCCAGCAGGGCTTCATACTCCGGGCTGTGCCATCCGGTGTTGTTGTTGCCGTTGCCCTCCGTCCACATCAGCAGGAAGGTGGTGGGGTCCAGGTAGTCCCCGCTCCAGGCCGCCAGGGCCACATCGTAATCCAGGCGCTGCTGGGCGCTGATGTAGGAGCCGAAGTCCATCGAGCGGATGTCGAAGATGACGCCGAGATTCTGCCGCCACATGGCCTGGATCGTTTCCACGGAGGCCCGGCTGCCGGAGCTGCTGACCAGGATGGTGTAGCGGGGGAAGCCCCTGCCTTCGGGGAAGCCCGCCGCGGCGAGCAGTTCCTTCGCCCGGGCGGGGTCGAAGCGCACCACCCCGTCCGGCTTGTAGTCGCCCATCTCCGGGGTGAGCGTCTGCGCCGGGGTATTGCCGATCAGCACGTGCTCGCAGAGCATTTCCCGGTTGATCGCCAGGGAGAGCGCCATGCGCACGTCCGGATTGTCCAGATGGGGGCGGGTGGTATTGATCCGCACGAAGTCCGTGGCCATGTAGCGTTCCTGGCGGACGAATTCCGGGTGATCCTTCTTCACCTTCTCCACCAGGGTCTGCGGGAGCTGGTAGGTGGTGTGGAGCTGCCCGGCCAGGAAGCCGCGGGTCTCCGTGTAGAAATTCTCGACCGGCACGAAGCGCACGCCGTTCAGCTTCACGTTCGCGGCGTTCCAGTAGTGCGGGTTTTTCGCGGTCTCGATCCGGTCGTTGAGCACCCACTCCTTGAGCATGAAGGGGCCGTTGCCCACGTAGTTCCCGGCCTCGCTCCAGGTGGTAAAGCGGTCCGTCATCTTCCCGTGGTTCAGGATCACGTGCTTCGGCACCGGGAACCAGGTGTAATGGCGGGTGATGTCCGGCAGGAAGGGCACCGGCTCCTTCAGGGAAACCTTCAGCGTGAAATCGTCCGGCGCGGAAACGCCGACCTGGGAAAAATCGTCGGTCTTGCCCTTGTTGTAATCCTCCGCGCCCTTGATGAAGTAGAGCATCTCGGCGTAGGGCCCGGCCAGTTCCGGGTGGAGCAGGCGGTTGTAGGCGAAGATGAAATCGTGCGCCGTGAGTTCCTTGCCGTCCGACCACTTGCCCTCCGGCCGCAGGTGGAAGGTCCACTCGGTGTAGTCCGCGTTGTGCTCCCAGTGCGTGGCGGCACCGGGCGGGTAGGCATTGTCCTTTTCCGGGTCGTCCGCCACCAGTCCCTCCAGCAGGGAGCGGATCACGTTGCTCTCGATCACGCCGGTCACCAGGTGCGGGTCCAGGGATTTGGGATCGGTGGAGTTCCCGACGATGAAGATCTTTTCCCGGTTTGCCTTTTCGACCTGGGTTTCCCGCTGGCAGCCGGCGAGGCAGAGCAGGGCGGGTAGGAGGAAAAGGGCACGGTGTGTCATGACGTGCCGCAGCACTAGCGCGTCCCGCGCCGGGATTGCAGGGAAATTTTGCATCAAAGGGTCCGCTTTGGCAGCTTTGGCCGATTTGGCGGGCTTTTCTGTCAAAGCGACGTCTTTCCTCCGTGGGAACTTGCAAGGAATGCGCGGATCGCTAGAACCGCCGGAGCCGTTCCCTGATTTCCGCCATTTGAAAGCCTATTTCCTGCGCCGCCTGCTGCTGATCCCGCTGACTCTGGTCGGGATCACCATGCTGGTCTTCGCGGTGGTCCGGTTGGCGCCCGGCGGGCCCCTGGAGCAGAGCCTGGCCGCGCTGATGGGCGGGGACTCGAAGGTGAGAAGCTCCCGCGCCGAGGCCGGATTTTCCCTCACCGCGGCACAGGTGCTGGAGCTGGAGGAAAAGTTCGACCGGGACAAGAGCGTGCCGCGGGCCTACGCGGAATGGCTGGGGATCGTGCCGCGGGACATCCTGAGCAAGAAAGCGGGCAAGGAATTCCCCGAGGGGGAAATGCGGGTCGAGATCCCCGTGCCGGGCACCACCTTCGTCGCCACGGTGGAGCGGGACGAGACTGGCGGAGTCCGCTTCGTGAAGGGCAAGGACGAGAAATTCGACCCCGCGGGCTGGAGCGTGCGGCTGCGGACCCCGCGGGAGCAGGCGGCCCGCTGGAAGAAACTGGTGAAGGGCGTGGATCTGCCGAAGATGCCGGAGTACCGCGCGGTGATCTACAAATCGGCCCACGACGGCTTGCTTCAGGGCAGCCTGGGCGCGTCCTCGAAATACCAGGATCCCGTCTGGTCGATGATCCTCCAGCGCATGCCGGTGTCGATTTTCTACGGCCTCGCGAGCATGATCGTGATCTACGGGATCTGCCTGCCGCTGGGGATTTTGAAAGCGATCCGCCACCGGACCTGGTTGGACAACGTCTCGTCGATCGCCGTCTTCGCCGGTTACGCCGTGCCTGGTTACGCGCTGGGAGCCATCCTGATCGTGTTTTTCGGCGCGAAGCTGGGCTGGTTCCCGCTGCGCGGATTCATCGGGGATGATTTCGAGACGCTGTCCACGGCGGGCAAGATCAAGGACGTGCTGCACCACGCGGCCATGCCTCTGGTCTGCTATCTCATCGGTAGCTTCGCCTTCATGACCATGCTCATGAAGAACAACCTGATGGACAATCTGGCGGCGGACTACGTGCGCACCGCGGCGGCGAAGGGCGTGTCCTTCCCCCGCGCGGTCTTCCGCCACGCCTTCCGGAATTCCATCATCCCCATCGCCACCACTTTCGGGAACAACATCACGCTGCTGGTAACCGGTTCGATCTTGATCGAAAAAGTATTCGATATCAACGGATTCGGGATGTTGCAGCTGAGCGCGATCCTGGAGCGCGACCAACCTTTGATCATGGGCGTGGTGTTCGTTTCGTCGGTGCTGATGTTGATCGGCAACGTGTTGTCGGATCTCTGCGTGGCCCTCGTGGATCCGAGGGTGAGCTACAAGTGACATGACCTTTCCGCGAAAAGCCGGCCTATTGCTCCTGATCGTGGCCCTTGCCGCGGCGGCGGCTCACTACCACGGGCTGGCTCTACCCACCCTGCGCTGGTTTTTCTCTTTCACCGCCACGCCGGACCAGATCCTGGAAGCGGGCAAGGAGAGCCGTCTTTTGGAAACGGAGGCGAGCCTGCTCGAGCCGGGCACACGGACCCTGCGCTGGCTGAGGGAGAATCAGGGAGACATCGTGGGCTACACGCTCTGCGGCATTTCCGTGCTGCTTGCGCTCGGCCTGCTGGCTTTCGGCGGGAAATTCCAGTGGAACCCGCTCACGCTGCGGAGGCTGGCGCGCTTCCGTTCCATCGGCCGGGGCTGGGCTTCCTTCCGCATCATCGTGTTCCTGGTCTTCCTCGCGATGCTCGACCAGGTGCTGGTGGGCAAGCGGGCGCTGGCGGTGAAATACGAGGGCGACTGGTATTTCCCGGCCTTCCGGGAGGCGGGGTATAGCGATAAGCACTTCGGCGGCACGGAGGACCAGGAGGCGAATTACCGGGACCTGTATGCGAAATTCCGCGGGCAGAAGTCCGGCAACCGCGTGATCCTGGCACCCATCCCCTGGGATCCCACTTTCGATTCGGACGAGGTGGGCCGCCGCACGCTGGTGGAGATAGACGGCAAGCTCCACCGCTCCGGCGAACGCGAGCCCTACGACGGCCAGGCCACGCGCTTCCAGGAGGAAAATCCGGACATCCCCGTCCGCACCGCACGTTTCCGCAAGGGGCTGCAGGATGGCACCAGTTCCGTGCATGATCCGGAGGGGAATTTCGCCGGGCGGGAGGAATGGAAGGAAGGCAAGCTGGCGGAGTCCCACGTCGTCGGCGAGCCCGCGCAGGTTCCGGCGGGCTCCTGGACCGAGCTGATCTATCCGCCCGCGCCGCCGTCCTTCGGCGAGTGGGAGACGATGCACCTGCTGGGCACGGACTCGAAGGGCTGGGACATCGCCGCCCAGATCTACGGCGGCATGCAGCTTATCTTCAAGGCCTCGGTCCTCTACATCGTCCTCACCTACGGCATCGGGATCCTCATCGGCTGCCTGCAGGGCTACTACGGCGGCTGGTTCGATCTCGTGGCCCAGAGGGTACAGGAGGTCTTCTCGAACGTTCCCTTCCTGCTGGTGGTCATGATCCTGACCGCGAACATCGGCCTCGACAAGGTGACGCTCGTCCGGGTTCTGCTGATCTTCTGCATCTTCTCCTGGATCGGGGTGTCCATCTACCTGCGGACGGCCACTTACCGGGAAAAAGCGCGGGATTACGTGGCCGCGGCGCGGGTTCAGGGCGCGGGCACCGGCCGGGTGATCTTCCGCCACATCCTGCCGAATTCCATCGCCACCCTGGTGACGCTCCTGCCCTTCAGCGTGGCCAGCCTGGCGACGCTGCTGACGGCCCTGGATTTCCTCGGCTTCGGTTTGCCGGAAAAATATCCGAGCTGGGGGCGCTTGCTGGATGACGGCACGTCCAATCTCTCCTCGCCTTGGATCGTGAGTTCGGTCTTCGGCGTGATGGTCGGGGTGCTGCTGCTCATCACCTTCGTGGGCGAGGCGATCCGCGAGGCTT